>JAFEDN010000075.1 GCA_018241585.1 Pseudomonadota bacterium
TACTGAGTTCCGGCTTTGCCGGAGCTCAGTATCGAAACCAGGAAGCAGCTCCCGCCGAAGCGGGAGCTGCTGTGGACGATTGTAACTTGTTTACTCAATACAGCGCGTGTGTTAGCTTGTATGGAAAACCGGATAGGAGAATCCAAGTGAAATCAGAAATCAAAAACAACTCAATGGTTAGACATTTTATATTTACCGTTGAACAAAAACCCACAGGTTCCCAAATTTTAGTCAGAACCGGCGTACAATGGCAATCCTTATTAGGGACTTTAATTTCAGTGCCGTGCCTTAAGCAAGCGTTTTGGGCAGAGTTGAAAAAGGTTTGTGTGCTGTATCCACAGTTAGCGGATACTCGTGCGAGAAAAATCAGTGGTCAATCAAGCACCGTGCCGCAATACAACTATATTGCTCCTGAAGGAAAATGGATCGAGCAAATCAATCTGGACTCAAATTGGCTGGTTAATAGATTTATCCCTCATCTTAAAAATTTATTTGCAGGAATGATTTTGCCCACTTGGATAGCCCTTCAAATTATTAACCCCTTGTTAGCTGCAATTGCACGGATACACCCTAGAGAAGAAGCTAATTATGTAGGAAGGCTTTTTTTAAAAGCAGCCATTGATTCTTTTAGAGAAAAACACGGGAAATTTTTTGCTTTCTTATTTAATTTACTGCAAGAATTATTTCAACGGGAGAATTATTCCATCTCTGTTTCCAAGACTTTAGTTCATTACAAATTGCCGGTGCGTTTTTTAAGAGATGTCTATTTTCTCCATCCTAAAAATGAAGCCGCTCAATATGACATCTGGCAATGGTTCATTGAAGATCAAGATTTTTTTGGAGCAAAATTCAACAAATTTTGGCTGGAACATAAGTATTCAAACGTTGACATACAAAATTTTAAAGATGGAATAATGACGATATTCCCTCCTGAAAGTGAGTATGAACAATATGCTGATCCAGCAGTTTCAGATTTAGTACCTGTTTATCCTATGATATATTCTCCTTATTCGCTTACTTCCAGTGCTGCTTCATTATCCTCATTGTCTTCACCCATGATCCCTCTCATGGTTCCAATGCAACCGTTGTCCGAACCATTAACCAGTCCATACATCATTCCGCAGTACCCGTTGATGATTAAGTTGTATCCGGTTGCTCTGCCGCCTATTGCACCAAACGAAGCTAAAATAGTACGAACTGCTCGCCTGCAAGAACTGCCGTCAAATGAAATCTCACCACAAATATTGGCTTCGATGCGAACCCAATCAGTTTCATCCAATCCGCAGGTTTTTTTGAATAGTCATTCATCCAGGCAGCAAAAATCCGATCAGGTGAAGTCAGAATTAACTTTTCAAGGCTAAGGATGCAACAGGCAATTGTCTTTAGAGATTTGTAGCCAAGAGGTCATTTTTTCTTTGATGGACGCCGAGAATTTGTAGAACCTACTTTTTTAACTTTACGCCGCATTTTTTAGGGCGGGCGCGAACGGTAGGTTTTTTCTGTTTGGACACAGCCTCGGAAGACTGATGGTTCTTTAATTTTTTTGTAGCATGGGCCTTTACCGGCGTTTCGCCCTCTAAAGCAATGCCAAACAGTGCAGACAGGTTGGTGTCTCCCAGTGTGTTTATTTCGGGTAACGATGACAGCGATTGCGAAAGGTGCTTGCTCGACTTGACAATCAAGTCGCCGTGGTCCACCTGGCGCAGCAGAAACAATAACTCCGGCGTTTCATCGAGGCGAGCGCCCACGCCGTACAACACCGCCGCAGCGTGCTTACATAAACCTGCGTAATCCGGGCAAGAACAGCGAATCCTGATTTCTTTAGGGTGCGGAAACAGCCCTTGTTCCCGACGGGTCATCATCGTCATCACCGGTTTGGAAAACCGCCCCTGCAATAATTCAACCATGGAATCAAATTGGCCTGCGCAGTCATTCACCAAATTTTTCCAGCGCGCCTTCGGTAACTCGGCAATATTAATATTCACTCGATAGATATCGGAACCGCTGACCAGTGCTTCGATCGCACCCGACTGGAGCTGTAAATCAATTACCGAGCCGTTGCGCACGTAAGTCCGCCCTCTCGGCAGCCGGTTTTCATAATCACTGTACGACTCCAGGTTATCGCACCACGCTTTACCCCAGAACGATTTCGCAATTAACCGGCCTTCGATATGCACCGGTTTAACTTCACGTCCCTGTTTTTTTAATCGCGCCACTTTACGCGCCGCCGCCGCACGGCGTTGCGCTACCGGTACATAAGGCGGAAAATCGCTGTATCTATTCCATCCCATGATTATTCTCCTCCCACCGCCTGATGGATATCTAGCGAGATCATATCTAACAATTCTTGGTTGTTCAATGTGGTTAGATTGAATTCCTCACCGGATGACAACAAATCATCCGCCAACGCTTTTTTAGTGCAGATTAACGCATCAATTTTTTCTTCAATGGTTCCTAAACAAATAAACTTATGCACCAGCACATTTTTTTTCTGGCCGATACGATACGCACGGTCCGTCGCCTGATTTTCCACCGCGGGATTCCACCAACGGTCAAAGTGAATAACGTGCGACGCTGCGGTTAAATTTAATCCCACGCCGCCTGCTTTTAGCGATAACACAAAAAAAGGCGGGCCCGATTCCTGCTGAAAAATGTCTATGAACTGCGCACGTTGTTTAACCGTCGTTCGTCCATGCAACATCAAACCATCGCGCTGAAATACGCCAGCCAAACAGTCATGTAATGCCGGGATAATTTCCCGAAACTGAGTAAAAACCAGCATTTTTTCCTGTTTAGCGGCAATCGTCGCCGCGAGTTCCTGTAGTCGCAGAAATTTGCCGCTGCCGGCAGGATCATACTCGCCATGCCCCAACCATTGACTGGGATGGTTGCAGATTTGTTTTAAATGCAGCAAGGAGGACAATATCAAACCACGCCGAGCGATACCCTCTACATCTTTTTGATCCAGTCGCCGCGTTAATTCTTCCACCGCCTGCTGATAAGCCACTATCTGTGGTTTACTCAAGGTACAATACGCAGTCATTTCGGTTTTATCCGGTAAATCGGCGATGACGTTACTATCGGTTTTTAAACGGCGTAAAATATAGGGACTCACTAACCGGCGCACGGTCGCGTGAAAATCCGGTTTTTTGGCGTAATTCACAAACGCGCGATAAGCGCCAAGTAAACCCGGGACAGCAAAATCAAACAGCGACCACAAGTCCGTTAGTCGATTTTCAATAGGTGTGCCCGTCAAAATCAGACGCACCGACGCCAATAATGTTTTAATTGCCTGGGTTTGCCGCGCAGCGGGATTTTTAATGCTTTGTGCTTCATCCAAAATCACGATATCCCATTCTGTGCTAGTCAACCAAGGTAGACGCAATACCGTGCCATAAGTCGTCATCACCAAGTCAGTCTCTGGTAAATCCGGCGAGTGTTCGCGGCGTTGCTTTTGGGTTTTAATTGCAGATTTTTTCGACGCGGACGCATGCGCGATAACCACACGTAAATCCGGGGTAAATCGCTCGATTTCGGCTTGCCAATTTCCCAACAACGACGCCGGCACGATCAACAGATGCGGCTTTTTTTGCGACTGCGCGGATGAACGGCCGTGTTTACTGAGCAGTAATAACGCCAATACCTGCAGGGTTTTTCCCAAACCCATGTCGTCGGCTAGACAACCACCTAAACGCAGCTGATATAATCGCCATAACCACTGCACACCCGTTTGTTGATACGGCCGCAGGACGGCTTGAAGACGCGGCTGCAGCACAGCCTGCAAAGCCTGATCGCTGTTTTGTGGTCGGCGCAGACCCGCCAGCGCCGCGTGTAGCCATTCGCCCTCAACGACGCGCAAATATTCGGTTAACTCTGCTGACCCGGTGCTGATCGAAACCGACTGGGCTCCGACCAACCAGCGGACGCCTTCGGCCCAACTGAGCCCTTCCCGCTGTGTCTGCCGTTCCAGTTTTTTCCAGTGTGCTAATACCGCGTTTAATTTTTCCGGGTCCAGTGCTACCCATTGACCTTTGACCTGGACAAAACCCGGCGTTTTTAACAGCTCTGTTAACTCAAATTGGGTAAGCCGTTCACCGTTGGGCAATACCATTTCTGCGCTAAAATCCAGCAACGCATCCAATCCCAACACAGTGGGGTTTTTATCGCCGACTTTAATCTGCATCTGCGGATACGGTGGTTTTTTAGGATTCCACCAGTTGGGAACCCGCACGACAATCCCTGCTGCTTCCATCAATGGCGTAGCCTGCAAAAACTGATAAGCTTCACCACTATCCCAAGCCAATGGATGGAATAGCATCTGAGAATCCAGCAACTTTTTTAAAAATGAGCATTGTGCCGCGACTTTCTGGATCGGCAACAATAACGCCAGCAACTGCGCTCGACGCGATTCACCGGCATATTCCTGCAAGGCGCGACTCAGCGGCCAATGCTGTAACGTGGCTTCCTTTGATAAACGCACACTGTAGGTTGCTAGAAATGCGAACGGGCGTTGCGGATTGGATTTATTTTCGGCTAAATGAAAGCAGACACGACCCACTTTGCGCCATTCCGGGTAATGTGTTTCTAAATAGGCGGACAGCGTGGGATTGTTAAACTGATCCACCTCACGAATCAATTGCTGAAACAGGGTCTGCCACCACTGGACCAACCGCTCCAGATTCAAATATTCGCCACCACGCATAAACGGCGCCTGATCAAGTAAAGCCTGTAGTTCCGCTGTCGGCGGCGAAATCTGCCGCCAACCTTCGCTACGATCATCGCCGGCGCGCGCCTGTTGGCAAACAGTGTTAAGTAAACTCTGGGAAAACTGTCGCCAAAAAGCGACGCCGGGCGGCAGTGTTTCGTTAAAAAAACCAAATCCCAAATGCAGCAAACCCAGCGCAGCGTTATTGGCAAATAAAGCACGAATTTTCTCAATAACCACACTGGACATGGGACTTTCCACGATAGAATCAGGATGCTCTTCCAGATATAGGCGGCCACCGGGAGAGAATGACAAATCAATCCACGGTATTAGGTCGAGTTTTTCGATCACGCTAACGGTCCCCCAAGCTCAAGAAACTAAGAACGCTATTATATACTCAAAACCTTCCGTCGGTCTTCTCTCCAAGGTAACGATATATGACCCAGTTAGATGATCAAAAATAAGCGTAAAAATAATTCGATCTCAACAGCCATCCCCCAACCAAAATCAGAAACGAACTAAACAATACCCATGGGGTCGTGGTCGTATCGCTATTTAAAAAATCAATTGACTTAATATTGTATATCGATATAGGATATTTTAGAAAAAATCCTGGATAGAATTATGAAATTCAACCACTCCGATTCAATCATTTCACCTTATTTGGATAGAACAATAGTCAGCGCTATCCAATTAGTGCAAAAGGTCCAGGCACGCCTGACTGAGCTGGAAGAATATGCGCACCAATGGTATCTCATCACCTTGCCACTGATTGCTTTTCTGCAATATCGCTCCCAGAAGCGGGAAGAAATGAGCGCTCGACTTATCTTACTTATAGAACTCAGGATCGCCGGGTTGGTCTCTTTTGAAGACGCTAACGCTAATCTCTTTTTTAGTCGAGTGTCGGCTTGGAAAGACCACATGATGCAACGGCCATTCGCACAAATCTCTCCGGCTGCGCAGGAAATGCGAAAAGTTATCGGCATGTTGTGTAACACTGTCAGGAGCTATCAAAGTCTGTTACAGAGGATCAGCCAAAACAACAAATTGATTTACCTGGCGCCATTAGCTATCGCTAGAGACCAGCTAGAGCAACATTTAACAGAAGCTCGCGAAGACTTTGATCAAGAACTAGCGAAATATCTTAACCGTGACCAGCACACCTTCAATATTACACTTCAATCAATCCGGCAGGCACAAAGTACATGTATACAAATACGACAGGCAAGGCGATCGATATTGATCGCTGAAGCGCCCCTACTACCACCACTAGATAACAAGTATAACCTCGCCCTCTCTACCACGACTCAAAAAAAACGTAAACACCAGGCACTACAGCCTTGCACAGATTTTACTCAGGGTAAAGAAAAGCGTATCCCTGATTCCGTGTTAAATTCCACCACCAGCCTGATGATTCAACGGGGAATGTGGCAACACTCTTCTTTGAAAATCAGCTCACCCGGCCGGGTCCATCATCGTCAACAACCCAGCGTTTGACTATAATCGTTCACAGGGTAGATGGGAACGTATGCACATTCATTTTCGTGAATGGCTAAGTTTAACTTGAAGATTAAGCTCTTTTGCCTTTTTTTGACAAGACCAGGCGTTTAACTGGGGTGTGGGTTAATTTAGCATGCGATAAATCCCAATCGCGTTGCAAATCTAGCCAATATTCCGGCTTGGTATCGAAAACTTCCGCAAAAGCCAAGGCGGTATCAGCGGTAATGCCTCGACGCATATTAATAATTTCGTTCAATCGAGCATACGTCCAGCCTAAATGTTCGACAAGTTTCTTTTGAGAAATCCCGAGCGGCTCTACAAAATGACTGAGCAAAATCTGGCCTGGATGTAAACAAACCTTTGGTTTCATAGACATATCATTACTCTCACTAATAAGTGATTAATCCTATAACAAAATCAAGTCTAAACCAAGCGCTGAGCAAGAAATGTTAACACCGTACTTTAATCCGTGGCTCAATTAGATTAATTTTTTTTATTCCGATATCACCGGCTAAAATACTTATTAATTTAATATTGTGTTGTATATCGATATATGATATTTTGACCAAAATAAATTTGGTCTTAACTTAAATTATCATCGTTTGGTTTTTCCTAAAAATGGATGGAAACGAAATCGACTAAAGGAATCAGCTTATCAGAGAATATTATTCAATAATAAAAGCCAATATTAATACCCTGGGACCGCCCTAAATCGATTTCATCTAAAAAAACAGGAATCCAACAACAATATTCCGAAAAAATATTAAATGTACTTTATTGAATAGAGGAGCAATGTAGTGTCTAAACAGCAAATGATTATTTCAATTCTGGAATCAGTGATATTAGACCCTGCCGTATTGGCTGAATTGAAACAACACCAACTTCAGGATGAAGCCGGCGTACAAAAATTTATTCTCGCCGTTAACAGTGCCTTGCGCCAAGAAATTCGGCACGTTTTTAACGACTGGGGTTTCGCCAATAACCTGGGAATCAGCACACTGTGCTGTAATGGTCTGATAGCGGTTATCGACGCTTGTTTTTCAATCCATACTCAGAGTGAGACCACTCAAAACGTGATTCGAATCACGGCGTTTTTGTTAACCGGTTGCAGCGTTTGGCTACATCACCTTCGCCGGCAATTTGTTCGAGAACACCTTGGCCTGGTTTCTAAAACCCTGCTGCATTTTTATGCTGCTCCGAGTATGATGCTATGGCGACAATGCCAGACGCAACAAGATATTGTGCAATGCCTGGAAGACTGGCAGTTCGATCACAACATCGTAGCGCAGTTAAAAACCAATAGAATGAACCTCACCAGTAAACCGCGGCAAAACCTGGCTAAAAAAGACAGTTTTTTAAAAACCAGCCTGACGGTCCGCTCACAGTTTCAAGAGCACATACGATTGACCGGCGAAGAAACTTATCTGTCATCATTTTTGGCTGGCGCTTTTTTGGCGTTGAGTGGCAGTGCTTTGTTGGATCGGATCAGCCGTCATGGCATTTCCTGGGAAAGTATTCTCCTCCTGGGCGGGATTACTTTTTATTATTATCAGGTCCACCGGCTCTATACCAGAAACCTAAGTGTATCTCACGCTTTGGCGGAATGGGATATTCAGGCGATCGATCATGGGTTAGCGGTTCTATCTATGAATATTCGGCAAAAAGAAGCTAAACTTTCTCGCCTACCGCTGTTGGTGATCGACAAACCCAGCGAGGCTCGTTCATCAGTTCATCCAACTGTTCAAAATCAAAATTTGACTAAAAAAAAGCGTCTTTCCAAAACTAGAACCTGTACCATGAGATTAAAACAGACGGTTTCCCGGTTGGGACATGTGGCAGCCTCGATGCCCGTATGGGGCTATCAATTCATGGCAACTCTACTGAGATCGGTTTTAATACCCGCTTCCAAAACATTCTCAGTGGAGGAAGCATTTCAGGAAATCATGGCGGTGGGAGATCAACCTGCTCAGCGGCCACCCGAAGTCCCACGAAAAAAAATTTCTAAACCCCTGCCGCGCAAAAAAATAAAACGTCCGGTTCGGGCAACTCCACAGCCACCGTTAAACCCCGGTCCGGTTAACTCAGAAGAATCCAAGATCATTCCCGTCATCAGTGATCAATTTCCATCTGCTTCTGAAAGCACTCTTGTGCCGGTGCTGGCGTCAGCATCAGATCATCTGAACGAGACACTGCCTGAACCAGCGCCAAGCACGAGTTCTGATATTGTGAAAGAACCAGAAGAGTCCAAATTGCTTCACACGGTCAGCAACCAATCTGGGTCTGAAAGCGCTGTTATATCAGTATTTGCACCGGAGCCGGTATCGCCGAGCTTGGACGAGGAGAAATGGTCAGTGACTCTGTTCCATCAGCCACCGCCTAAACCAGAACCCTCCCAGCTAATTTTTTCTCCTGAAGAAGAAAAAGCCCTGTTAATTAAAAGAGTCCAATTGGCTGAGCAAGCATTCCGAATCCAGCAAGGCCGGGCGTTGAGTGCCGAAGCCTATGTCGGGTATTTGCAAAGCCAATTAGCTCGAGTAGCATACACCGCTCATTATTGGCAATGGCAGGCGACATCTTTATGGGGCCGGTTGTTTTCAGCACCCCCCCC
>JAFEDN010000076.1 GCA_018241585.1 Pseudomonadota bacterium
TTGAGCGGTATGATAATCGCGAGCAGGCTATACAGAGTATTTTTGAATATGTGGAAGTGTTTTATAATAATCAGCGACGACATTCAACAGTAGGCTATTTGTCTCCTGCCGAATTTGAGCGCCGATATTATCAGCGGGCCCTCTGTTCCTAGTGTCTACAAAATTGTTGCAGGATCACTAATCTTTGGCATTGGCCATGAATTCCATTATTCTCAAAACTCATACCCAATATAGTATAATGAGAAAATCGTTTCAAGAATGGTTTTCGAGAACAGGAAATCGGCGCCTGAACCTTCCCCGGTTAGGTTTATTGTGAGTCAACTCGACCCCACGGCAAGATATGGGATGCCTATAACAGCAAAAAATCACCACTACAGCAGGGAACAAAACCCTCTCTAAAATTTGATGGGTTATGTGGTTATAAAAAACGCCGTACTCCTTCCCATTTGATGCCTAGCGAAATGCAGAAACTCACGTTATTTTAGGTCGATTTTGACCCGGTTCGGACTGTGTTATACTCTTTTTATGGAATTAGCTGAGATCAAACAAATAATCAAAGAACTCTTTCTAAGTCAAAAGGGAATTGTTGCAGTTTTGCTCTATGGTTCTTATGCAAAAAAGATCGCTAAACCGGATAGTGATGTTGATATTGCTGTGTTGTATGATCCCGAAGCAACTCCTTCAGCATTAGAATTATGGGACCTTCAATATAAATTATCAGAATTGCTTTTATGTGAGGTTGAATTGATCTCTTTAAATCATGCAGATCCTATTATCGGCATTCAAGTATATAAGCACCATATAACGGTATTAATTAACGACCAAAACCAACTATCCGAATATTTTGCTAGGTTATTAAGTGACTATGCAGAATTAAAAGAATTAATCAAACCCATGGAAGATCACATTTTGGAAAGGAGATATTATGGCGGATCAAGAAGTAATTCTCAGAAAAGTAGATAGCATTCAAAATTGTCTGCAACGAGTTTTTGAGAAAACCCAAAATAATTCAAAATGGATAGACGATTTCGATTCAAGAGATATTGTGGTACTTCATTTGATTCGAGCAATTCAATTGTGTGTTGATACCGCCAACTTGATTATTTCTGAGCAAAAATGGGGTATTCCCAGAAGCCTAGGCGAATCTTTTTATATCTTAAAAAAAAACGAAGTGATCGATCATAACTTAATGGAGAGATTACAAAAGATGGTTGGTTTTCGCAATATTGCTACCCATGCTTATAAAGAAATCAATTACATAATTCTGAAATCAATTGTTGATCATCGTCTGAATGATTTTGAAGAATTTTATAAAAAAGTTTTAGAGTTTCTGCCAACAGGCACATCGTAAATATTTTAGCTGATTGAACCGGGTTACAATTTTTGCCACAGAATTTTACATTCTAAAAACACCAAATCGGGTAGAGGGAATAGGGGCATTTAAAGTAGCAGAGAGAGCTAAACCTAGTGCTCGCCGGGTTTTGCTTGGGTCGATAACCGCATCATCCCATAATCGAGCGCTGGCATAATAGATGCTACCTTGAGTCTCGTATTGAGCACGAATTTCATCCATAAACCGAAGTTGATCCGATTGTTGCCAAGTTTTATTTTGTCTTTCGAGTTGATCTGATTTTACTTGGGCCAGCACTCGAGCTGCTTGCTCACCTCCCATCACGCTAATTTTAGCGTTGGGCCAAGAAAATAAAAAACGTGGTTGATAAGCTCGGCCACACATGGCGTAATTTCCTGCACCGTAACTGCCGCCAATCATTAAAGTTAATTTGGGCACTTGAGCGCTGGCTACAGCAGCAACCATTTTAGCGCCATGCTTGGCGATACCTTCGTGTTCATATTTCTTGCCAACCATAAAACCGGTAATATTTTGCAGAAAAATTAATGGAATTCTTCTTTGGCAACATAATTCAATAAAGTGAGTGGCTTTCAATGCCGACTCTGAAAATAAAACTCCGTTATTGGCAATAATGCCAATAGGATAACCATATAAGTGGGCAAAACCACACACGATGGTCGGTGCATACAACGCTTTGAACTCATCCCACTCAGAGCCATCGACCAATCTGGCAATAATTTCATGAACATCATAGGGTTTTCGAGGGTCGGCATTGACAATGCCTAATAATTCCTCAGGATCGTAAGCCGGTTCACTGACTGAACGCATCAAAAGATCGATTTTTCTAATCCGGTTTAAATTTGCCACGGTTTGCCGAGCTAGTTGCAATGCGTGTAAATCATCTTCAGCATAATAATCTGCCACACCGGAAACCCGGCAATGAACATCCGCTCCTCCCAATTCTTCTGCAGAAACTCGTTCGCCGGTGGCCGCTTGCACCAATGGCGGTCCGCCTAGGAAAATGGTGCTTTGATTGCGCACCATAATCGATTCATCAGCCATCGCCGGCACATACGCACCACCGGCGGTACAAGAACCCATAACTACAGCAATTTGCGGAATATTCAATGACGATAACCGAGCTTGGTTATAAAAAATTCTGCCGAAATGATCTCGATCAGGAAATACTTCATCTTGTCTGGGCAGATAAGCGCCCCCCGAATCCACTAAATAAACACAGGGTAAATGATTTTCCTCAGCAATTTCTTGAGCACGCAAGTGCTTTTTGACGGTAATAGGATAATACGTTCCCCCTTTGACGGTGGCGTCATTAGCAACCACCATGCACTGTTGACCTGCAATCATGCCAATGCCGGTAATTAATCCTCCTGCTGGTAAAGATTCTTCATAAAGTTGATATCCTGCTAATAAAGATAATTCTAAAAAAGGCGAGCAGGGGTCTAATAAATGTTGAATTCGATCTCGTACTAGCAATTTACCTTGCTGGGTATGTCTTTGACGAGCGGTCTCATTACCTCCTAATGCAATTTGTTCCGATTTTTTTTCTAAGTCATTAACCAACTGTTGCATGAAGGACTGATTGGTCTTGAATAAGGGGTCTTGAGTACTGATTTTGGATTGAATTTTTGCCATTCACACCTCAATTGCGATAGCAGTCGCTTCACCACCACCTATACATAATGCTGCTATACCACGTTTTAAATTTCTTTGCCGCAAAGCATGAATTAAAGTAACCAAAATACGAGCCCCGGTGGCGCCGATCGGATGCCCTAGAATACAGCCGCCGCCATTGACATTGACTTTGTTGTGATCCAGTTGCAACTGTTGTATAGCGACTAAAGTCACTACCGCAAAAGCCTCATTAATTTCAAACAAGTCAACCTTATCGATCGACCAGCCGGTTATTTTTAGCAGACCTTCAATGGCGCCAATAGGCGCAGTGCTATACCAAGCAGGCTCATGAGCATAGCTGTAATGATTGATAATCGTGGCTAACGGCTTTAAACCCATTTGATTGGCGGTTGAAGCGCGGGTCAGTAACAACACAGCCGCACCATCTGCAATAGAACTGGCGTTAGCTGCGGTAATAGAACCATTTTCTTTAAATACCGGAGCCAATTGGCTTATTTTTTCGGGTTGAACGGAGAACGGGCCTTCATCTTGGCTGACCCATTCCGGCGGCTGTTTTTTGCGAGTTATTTGCACGGGAGCAAGCTCATCTTGAAACCAGCCGGATTGTATTGCTAGGCGGGCTCTTGCTATTGAGGTTCCGGCATAGTCATCTTGCTCACTCCGAGAGATATGATATTTTTCGGCACACAATTCCGCAAAAAAACCCATGTGTTTGCCACGCTGGTAAGCATCTTCTAAACCATCTAACAGCATATGGTCATAAACTGTTTGCTGGCCTAAACGATAACCTTGCCGTGCTCCCGGCAATAAATAAGGAGCCAAGCTCATATTTTCCATCCCGCCGGCAGCGATTAGCCGCCGGCTCCCAGCTAATAAAGCATCGTGGGCCATAATCACTGTCTGCATTCCTGATCCGCACATTTTGTTAATAGTGGTGCACGGGGTAGAAATAGGAATTCCCGCTGCTAGAGCGGCCTGTCTAGCCGGCGCTTGGCCGATACCGGCAGGCAGCACGCAGCCCATATAAACGGCATCGACACTTTCTGCAGGAATAGATCCATCTGCAATCGCTTTGCTGATTGCCGCGGCAGCTAATTTAGGAGCAGGGGTATTAACAAACACGCCATTAAAATTACCACTGGGGGTTCTTTTAGCCGCTACAATTACTACTGGGTCTGAATTCATATTTATCTCCATCAATCTACTTATCAATTGAGTCGAATTAGCTATTTTATCATAAACCCGTATGCGTTATTGAGCGCTGCCGTTGCCATTTTTAAAAAGCTCTCTTCCTATAATAATTCTTCTTATCTCAGAGGTGCCTGCTCCGATTTCGTATAATTTGGCGTCCCGCAATAATCGTCCAGCAGGATAATCATTAATATACCCGTTGCCGCCTAAACATTGAATGGTTTGCAAAGCGATTTGGGTGGCTTGTTCGGCCGTGTAGAGGATAACACTAGCAGCATCGTGTGGAGTAATTCTATCATGGTCGCAAGCCTGAGCTACACTATAAAGATAAGCTCTGGAAGCGCCAAGTTTAGTATAAATATCGGCAATTTTAGCTTGAATCAACTGAAATTCACCAATTGATTTGTTAAATTGTCTACGCTCATGGATATAAGGCAATACCAAATCCAGACAAGCCTGCATGATGCCTACCGGCCCTGCGGCTAAAACCACGCGTTCATAATTTAAGCCACTGGTTAAAACTTTAGCGCCTTCATTGATCTTGCCTAATATTTGAGAAGCGGGAATGATGCAATCGTTGAACACCAATTCGCAGGTATCTGAACCTCGCATGCCTAATTTATCTAGTTTTTGAGCGGTATAAAAACCAGAAACGCCTTTTTCTACAATGAACGCGCTGATGCCGTGCGGACCGGCAGAGGGGTTGGTCTTGGCATAAACTATCAGTACATCGGCTTCGGGACCATTAGTAATCCACATCTTGGAGCCGTTTAATACAAAAGCATCGTCTTGGCGGTCGGCTCGTAAACTCATGCTAAAAACGTCCGATCCAGAGCCTGCTTCGCTCATGGCTAAAGCGCCGACATGTTCACCACTAATCAGTTTCGGCAAGTACTGATGTTTTTGCGCATGGCTACCTAGCCTAGATATTTGATTCACACAAAGATTGGAATGCGCCCCATAGCTCAAGCCAACTGCACCGGAAGCTCGGCTAATTTCTTCCATGGCAACTACGTGTTCTAAATAACCCATGCCGCTGCCACCGTAAGTTTCGGGAACGGTGATGCCCAACAATCCTAATTGGCCTAGTTTTGGCCATAATTCTCTGGGAAATTGATTACTTTGATCAATTAATTGTGCTTTAGGAGCTATTTCTTGCTTAGCAAATTGAGATACACTATCTCTCAAAATATTTAGCGTATCATGGAATTGCAAAGTCGTTCCTTGAACCATAGTATGATGCCTCATTGGGGACACGTAATGAATTGCGGCCATCGTACACGAATGATTCGTGGCTAGCAACTTAATACAGGAGGAAGTCATGAACAAGACTTGGATTTATAATTTAGATGATTATCAAAGTATTTTTGGGTTAACTGCTCAAGAATTGCAAAAAAGAATCCTTGATTTTCCAAGCGGCATATCCAGTGTTAATGCCGAACTTTATGCCAAAGGCTTTTATATGGTAAGCGCTGATCCAGCTTATCAATTAACTCCCGAAGAAATGCGGATTCACGCCTATGAAATGCTACAAACCAGCATTCAGCAGTTAGAACCAGACAATAATCATTTTAGCTTAATTTCTAAATGGCGCATGAGTACTGAAATTTTCTTATCTGATTATGCTTTAGGTAAAAAAGAAGGCCGGTATAAAGTGCTCAACCATCCTCCATTTCAACCATTGGAAAATTCCTTCGAATTGCTTTTGTGTACTGACTATTTATTTACAGCTAATTCGTCTAGTTTGCCAATACAACAAATGATGGAAGAGCTTTGCAATTTGGCCATGGAAGTTAGAATTTTTCCTCTACCGAATTTGCAATCGGCAGTTGCTTCCGAGCTAGGGCCGGTTATGTTAGCTTTACAAAATCGCAACTTTGGTGTTGAGGTTCGTGGGGTAGCCTATCCAGAAAGAAAAGAAGCGAATGCTATTCTCAGAGTATGGGCAAAAGAATGTACTATTAGTAATTAACAAAGGCAAGGCATGTGTTATTCATTAATTAGAAAATTTTTGTTTCTCCTGGATGCTGAAAGAGCACACGATTTAACGCTATGGATACTGAAAAAAACTCTACCACTTTGGGGTAGGCTGAAATTTCAAAGTCTAGCGGAATATCCAGTAAATTTATGGGGAATAACATTTCCCAATCCGATTGGTTTGGCTGCCGGGCTGGATAAAAATGGAGATTATATTGAACCTTTACAAAATATCGGCTTTGGTTTCATTGAGGTAGGAACGGTAACACCCCGCCCGCAAATCGGCAATCCGCGCCCGAGAATATTTCGCATACCTGATGCATATGCCATCATCAATCGCATGGGTTTTAATAACAAGGGTGTTGATCACTTAGTCGAAAATTTAAAAAAAAGAAAATCCAGCGGGATAATCGGAGCGAATATTGGCAAAAATTTTGATACTTCTTTAGAAAATGCCTCAGAAGATTATATCCATTGCTTAGGTAAAGTTTATGCTCATGTTGATTATGTGGTCATCAATATTTCTTCACCCAATTCACCCGGGTTAAGAGACCTGCAATCAGCTTATTATTTAGATAAAATGTTAGCTAATTTGGACTTGGCTCAACAACAGTTACAATCACAAGGTCAGAAAAAAATTCCATTTTTAATCAAAATTGATCCTGACCTGAATGAAGCGGCATTGGAAGAATTCGTGTCGGTGATCTTAAAACATCAAGTCGATGGCGTAATAGCGACTAATACCACCGTGAATCACCGGTTAGTCGCTCATTTGACTCATGGTCACGAACAAGGAGGTCTAAGCGGCGAACCATTATTGTTACAGTCGACCCAAATTTTGCAAAAACTAACGCAGCTGTTAGCAGGTAAATTACCGGTAGTAGGTTGCGGCGGCGTCTCGTCTGCTAATGATGCATCGGAAAAATTTGCTGCTGGCGCCAGCTTAGTGCAAATTTATACCGGTTTAATCTATAAAGGGCCCAGTTTAATCCGGAATATTTTGGAAAACATCTAAGTCATGAACAGTGAACGAAAAATTTTAAAAATAGTCGCTATTGCCAGTATTGGCGGCGGCTTGGAAATGTATGATTTCGTTATCTATGCTTTTTTTGCTCCAGTGATTGGAGCGCTTTTTTTCCCTTCAAAAAATCATTTTGCTGAATTATTGTCGGCCTTTGCTGTGT
This sequence comes from Pseudomonadota bacterium, assembly GCA_018241585.1. GTDB lineage: Bacteria > Pseudomonadota > Gammaproteobacteria > Coxiellales > Coxiellaceae > JAFEDN01. The sequence goes on from JAFEDN010000076.1 coordinate 7,357, forward strand.
TTGCGATTGGCTACATTACCAGACCAATAGGCGCGATCGTATTCGGGCACTTTGGGGATACCATTGGCAGAAAAAAAACGCTACAAATCACTATCTTGTTAATGGCGCTTGCTACTGTATGTATTGGCTTATTGCCTACTTATGCACAAATCGGGATCAGCGCAAGCATTTTATTAGTGATTTTTCGTTTACTACAAGGATTTGCTGTCGGAGGAGATTTTCCTGGTGCAATTACTTTTGTCTCTGAGCATGTTGCTAATGCTCGCCGGGGTTTACACTGTAGTTGGATTTATACTGGCATCAACTTGGGTCTAACGCTTGCTACTATAGCCAGTTCATTGATCACTTGGCAGCTTTCGTCCGATCAAATCCAAAAATTCGGTTGGCGGATCGGGTTTTTAATTGGGGTTATCTTAGCCGGCGTGGGCTATTTCCTTCGAAAATTGTTAGAGGAAACTCCCTATTTTAAAGTTTTACTAAAAGAAAATTTTGTAAGAAGATTCCCGATCAAAGTGGTTTTTAAAAACCACTTTAGTCTTTTTTTAAAAGCTTTAGGAATAGTTTGTCTTGGGGCTGTAGTCGTTGGCCACATGCTATTTATGCCTAGTTACTTGCACTTTGCAGCCAAATTAAGCTTACAAAAAGCCTTACTTTTCAATACTGGCGGCAGTCTAGTTTGGAGCCTTTTTATTTTAGCAACCGGTTATCTTTCCGATAAATGGGGCAGACGAAAAATCATCTGGGCCAGTGCGGCAAGCCTGATGCTGTTTTCTTACCCATTATTCTCATTGATAGCCACTGCTAAAGTTGGCTACATCCTAATAGGACTTTTGGGCTTTGCGATATGCATGTCCGGAATCATTGGAGTAATCGCCAGTACCTTAAGTGAGCTTTTTCCTACTCATATTCGTAATAGTGGCATAGGAGCTGCATATAATATCGGTTTTGCGCTATTTTGCAGTGTCAGCCCTTTAGTTATGACTGAATTAGCACATCGTTTCAGTTTAGAGGCGCCTAGCTATTGGATCATCGGGGCCGCAATAATAACTTTTATTAGCAGTTTTACTTTTCAAGAAACGGCTAACTTACCCCTTCCAAACCATCCATCTTAGAATATTATTTGATCAAAAAATTAGCTTATTTTGGCAAGACTTGAGTCAAAACGCTTTTACCAAAAAAAATTTTATAAGTCAAGTGAAAACTAAAGTTTTATCGTCTACATTTACCAAGTGAGAGTCTGATCAGGCTTAAAAAATCCCAAAAACCCTCACCAACGACGAGGAAATAATGTTTACAAAGTCTCTTGAAACTACATTGAATCAAGCGTTCATGCAGGCCAGAGATAAACGGCATGAATTCA
>JAFEDN010000077.1 GCA_018241585.1 Pseudomonadota bacterium
TATATTGATTGATAGTTTACACCCTGTAAACACTAATTTGAAGACACCCTCTAAACCCGATTTAGTACTTATTTATAGAAAACCGGATAATAAAACGCTGGAATTAGTTCGATTAGGTTCACATAGCGAGCTTAGTTTATAAGGCTTGCAAGGTCACCTACCATCACTCCCTTTGCTTTGATAAAGTATCTGACAGATTCATAGCAGCTCCTTGCTTTGTTCAATCAAAGAACCTTTATAAATCTATAACCGTTTAATATCAATCACTTAAGTAGCATAATTGTTCAAAAATTGCAGTGCGTTTGCTATGGCCATGTATGCAGCCCTGATCTACTTAAAAATTTACCTGTTCTCCGCCCAGATGACCTTAAAAAACATATTTTACTACCCGAAACTTAAAGGCTCAATACACATTTTTTATATAAATCATTTAAGATTTGATTTGGGTCATATTTTTGTTTTAGATTTTGGTAATGATTTTTGTCATAAATTTGCCAAAATTGTGCTTCTGAATAAAAGGCTTCCGAATAAAGTGACTTAAGTCCGCCCAATTCAGTCACCTTATTTTCAATTAACCGGTTATAATAACCCTTATTTTCATTACTTTGCACCGAATCCCAAAATCCAAAATCTACATATAATCGATTCGCTTCTGTCGGAAAAAAATTATAAGGTTTGGCTGTATGGTAAGCCATATAAGGACAAATCCAGATGGGAGTTATATTGATATTTTTAGCAAAAAATTCATAAAAATTAACTGACTGTTCTATCGGTATCAGCACATCTTGAATTATGGTTTCTCGATGTAATTTTCTGCGTTGATAAAAATAATTGGCGAGCGGATTTTTATTTACTAAACGCATCATCTTCCAATAGGCGGTGGATTTTAATAACCATTTACCTAATAAAAATCTCAAAACAGTATTTTGCATTCCAAATACTCGTGAACACCAAAACCAATCGGGGTCCCAACGCCAAATAAAATCTTCGGTGGTTAAATAATCCTGACTTTTTTGTTGCAAGGATTTATAGTATATCTGCAAATATTTATAGTTGCTGACTGAAGGCGCTTGATTAACAAACTCGCCTGTAGTGATTACCAAATCATCGGCATTAAAAATCACTCCTTCAATAAATGCTAAGTCGCCCGTAATATGATTGGCTAAGCAAAGAGCTTCTAATTCTTTAAAAAAAACTCCGGCATTGCTAAAATGGTAATGAGTTAATTTAACAAAAGGACCTGCTGCAATTAATTTTATAGTTGCTTTTAATGCATATCCTAATGTGCCATATGAGTTAGGAAAAGCATAAAATAAATCACTATATTCATTATCAGCGCTGCATTCTATTATTTTTCCTGAACCGGTAAGCACTTCAAATTGGGTAATACCATCATGCACAAAACCATAACGAAACGAAGAAGCTTCAATACCCACACCTGATAAGGCTCCGCCAATAGTAATCGATTTAAGCTCAGGAACTACTAAAGGCAAGCAGTGATATTTTAGGGTTTCTTTGACAATTGTTGAAAATGGAGTCATTGCTTCAACTTCAGCAATTAATCGTGCAGGATCAACCTTGATCACTTGATTAAAAGCACGAACATCAATTTTATTTTGATGTTTTAGATTGTGATCACGGAATAAATTTGAAGTATCTTTTTGCAAACGTATGGCACGGTTTTTTTTAGATAATTGTTGTAAGGTCTCAACCAATTGCTTTTTTTTATTTTGATAATCTTGCTTTGCCATACGGCGACGCTCGCTTATTCGATACGAAGTTGTTCATCCCAATATTCTGCATAACAGATGTCTTCTGTTTTGCGTCGGCCTGCATAGGGTTTATCCGGACCTTTTCGTTTACCAATACCTAGTATGGCCACAACACGAACATCATCGGGGACCTTTAACACGGTTTTTACTTTGTGCTCATAAAAACCTTCCATAGGGGCAGTATCATAGCCAAGCACTTCGGCCATCCACATCATAGTTGAAAAAGCAATCATCACGTGACGATTCAGCCAAACTGCATAATCCGGTGCAAGCGCCATTGCACTGCCGGGTGGAGTGGTGAATATTTTTTCAACTGTGGCCTTGGCGCTATTATTTTGGGCTTCGCTAAAACCGTATTTGGCTGATTCAGACATGACAGCCTCTAAACTTTTTCCTTGGGTGGCTTTTAAATCTCCGCAACAGACAATGACTGCTCCGGCTTCCTCTACTTTAGGCTGGTTCATGACCGCCTCGCGCAATTTGCGTTTTTGCTCCGGTTGGCGTACTACAACTAATCGCCAGGGCTGCAAATTATAGCCGCTCGGTGCTTCTAAACCCGCTTTTATAATAGCGGCTAAAATGTTTTCTGGAATGGGTGAACCGTCAAAATTCGGTGTGGCACGGCGTTCAACGAGCGCCTCACTGAATCGGCGTTCTGGTAATTTATGTTTTTCGATAAAGGACTTCATTTTTTGTACCCCTTTAAAAATTAATAAAATTCGATCCGGCACTCTTCGCTCAAGCAGAGAGTGGAAAACTTCTGGCTAATTGAGATTTCCTGGCCAATGTTAAACCCTCTTTCATTAACGGGCAAGCTTATATGATAGTTGTCGTGCACGGAGCGACAAACTTTACCATGACAAAAGTTTTCCACCACTTGAACTGGCCACCGGCAATAGCAACGAATCCGAGGCTCCTGCAGACTTCGCAACATAATGGCTATGATTTTTACTTGATATCTGATTGTTTGACTAATCATAATAGTTTAAATTGGTTCAAAACAACCAAGGATGAAAATGTCAAGAGTCAAAAATTTATGGATAATGGTTTTACTGGTCGCTTTAATTGGCTATTTTGCTTTTCTTGAAATTCAATTTTTTCATAAACCGATTTTACGTGACTTTTTCCATTTTTATGAAGCATCAAAAGCTTTAGTTAGTCACCAGTACCTTTATTCCTCGGGGATTGGAGGCTATGTTTACCCACCTTTTTTTGCTTTTCTAATGATTCCTTTGACGCACTTTTCTTTAGAAACGGCTAAAATAATTTGGAAATTTTTAAATTATCTATTTTTATTTTTTTCGCTGTACTTGAGCTTTAAACTGGTTGCACGCTTGTTTCGCCTACAATACAACAAATGGCAAGTGACCGGAGTCTGTTGCTTAACTGTGCTTTTATGCCTAAATCAAGTTGCTAATGAACTTAAATTTAATCAAACGGATATTTTAATACTCTTTGGAATAACCCTCAGTTTATACTACTTTGATTCGAAACCATTATTTTCCGGGATAATCTTAGGAATTATTGCGAATATTAAATATATTACATTCTTTTTCCTGCCTCTGTTGATTTTCAGAGCCAGATGGCGAGTGGTTATTGGACTGCTTATTGGCTTGATTATCGGTCTGATTTTACCTGCAGTTATCATCGGTTGGAAAACCAATCTACATTACCTGATGATTGCTTTTCGTGGCTTAAAAAACATGCCAGGTGAACGGGCCCCGCTATTGGTGACTCAATTTGAAGCCAAAGTACCAGGCGTTATGTGGACCCATAATATTTCCATTACTAATGGGTTACTGCGGATCATGGTGGATCAAGGATACCTGGCAAGCTATGCTTTATTTATTTCGATCAATATTGCTGTAGTCATTTTTTTGATCTTGTGGCGTATCTTCTACAAACAATCGATCCCCTTTATTTGGAGACCTCTTACATTAAAAAATGGTTTCTATGAAAATGCGGTTATTTACCTGGAACTTACTGCTCTGTTAGTCATTTTGCTGGCATTTAGTCCTCAATGTACCTTGCGCCATTTATTGCTTGTGGTTAATTTGCAGTTATTAGCCGTGGTCATGCTAATATTTCCTGTTCAGCAAGTTAAACGCTGGCCTGCTTTGACAGGAATCTTGATTTATCAGCTAGGTACATTATTCAACAGAGTATTTTTAGTTCCATTTCATATGGATTGGAATTATTTTGGCGGACCTGCTTGGGCCTTAGTGCTAGCATTGCCTTTTATTATTTATAACGGATTAACATATTGCCAAGCGCTATATTCAATAAAATTTGAAAAAATAAATTGATGGGCTATTCTTTTAAAGATGATTCTTTTTTCTCATTTTCCTGTATTCACCATCGCATTAGCTTTTGCGATGGTGGGTGCAGCTTTGCTTGCATTCATGCGCAAATGGGTTGCTTTGCATTTTCTTACCTCGCATCATGAGGTCGCCTTTCCTATTTTTCTACAGATTGGCGTAATTTATGCCGTGTTGCTTGCTTTTACTTTCTCAATGGTATTGGATCAACTGGCCGATAGTTTCCGCACAACTCAAACTGAAACGACTAATCTACTGACCTTAGCTCAACTGGCTCCCGGATTCTCTACCGATATGAAAAAAAAGGTGGATGCTAATTTGCTGGAATATACTAAAGAGGTGATTTATGGCGAATGGCCTTTAATGGCAAAAAAGCAGGAAGATGCTAATATCTCAAGGCTTTTGGATGATTTAGAAAGGTTATATTTAAACTATACGCCTCAGAACGTACGAGAACAGATTATTTATAGCAATTCTTTGGAACATTTAGCTAATTTAAGAGAAAATCGCCGTATTCGAATCTTCACAGCTACTGAGCCTAAAATTAGCAGTCCGTTGACGCTATTAAGCATTCTTGGTTTTATCGTTATCGCTATTTCTTATTTTTTTGGGATGCATCGGTTATGGGCTCAAATGGTCCTGACCGGGTCTTTAATATTTACGATCTCATCGATTCTAATTATTATATACATGTTAGGTAATCCATTTGCAGGGAAATTTGGCCTAAAACCTAAAGTTTTTAAAAATGCACAAGTTCGGCTAGAGCAAATTTCACGGGACTTTTAGGAATAGTTTAGCTAAATAACTATTCAAAGCGTCCAAGTCTAATTGAACGGTACGAAAACCAACATAGCCATCGGGTCTAATTAAATAAATGGCTTGTCTGGTTACACCGTAACGATGAAATGCTAGCTGAGTTTGTTCTGACAGCACTAAGACATGTATTTCGATCCATTCATGCTTTTTTTGTTTTATTAATTCAATTTTGTCATTAAAAGCGCAATAAGCTTCATTACTTTCAAAAAATAATAAAATATTAAAAGGTTGGTTCTTAAATTTTTGAAATAAACTCGAGCCATTCAGAATGGCATCCGGTGCACGAGCTCCTGCTTTGGGACCCAAGAGCAAGCTGACGTCAGCTCGCTTGAGGTCTTCAACCACAAAATCATTAGCAGAGTAACTTATCCCTAGCTGCGAGGCTAATCTAAATAATTTATACTGAATTGATTCAAATTGATTAATAATTTTTAATGCTAACCGAATCAATCGAGGGCGAATTTTAGTCAGTAACAAATTCGGGCTAGTCAATGCGGAAAAAAGCCGATCAGTGGTACGGGTTAATTTTCTACCGATATCTTGCCTTTCCAGCTGATAGGTTTTTAACAATTGATCGCAGGGCAGCGCGTTAATTCTTAACGCTAATTTCCATGCTAGATTTGCAGCGTCTTGCAATCCAGTATTCATACCTTGTGCTCCCACTGGTGAGTGGATATGAGCTGCATCTCCCAATAAGAAGACACGATCTTTTTGGTAATGACGAACCACGCGATGATGCAGACGAAAAGGCGCCATCCATACTATATCTTTGATAATAACCGGGGTATGACTGACTGCTCTTGAATATTGAGTAATCGATTGTAAATCTAAATTTTGTTTTAAAGAGTCTTTGACACTCGCCCCGATAATTCTTGCAAAATCATCAGTTAATGGAACTTGCAGTAATAAACCCCGTTGATCAAAGAACAGATTAAAGCCTGTAGATATATCTTTAGGCCAAATGACTTTGGCGTCAGCCAAAAAAAACATTTGGGTATATTCTCCCCCTTCAAAAGGGATCGCAGCTATTTTGCGAACGGTGCTATGTGCGCCATCGCAGCCTAATAAATATTGGCACTTGACCGTTTCAGCGCCGCTTGGTTTGTTTATTCGGGCTACCACCGCTGTTGTTGTTTGCTCAAAAAATTCTAGCGTGGCATCACGTTCCACATCTATGCCATTTTTTTTTAGATGGTCAATGAATATTTGCTCAGTTTCTGATTGGGGTAGTAAATAAATGTGAGGAAATGGAGTTGTTGCAAGCGCTCTGCTATTAAAATTTAATTTTAATTCATGTTGTCCATTAATATAAAAGTTGACCGAATTTATTTTGCTTGCTTTTCTTAAAAATGCTTCGGCCAAATCCAAATTATCGAAAATCTCCATCGATCTTGCTTGTATTCCAAAGGCTCGGGATTCGTTGGTTTGCTCTGACTGTTGGTCTATTATTCTGAAATTGATCCCAAAACGCAGTAGCTGGCACGCCATCATCAAACCGGTTGGCCCCGCACCAACAATTAAGATATCAGTTTTCATCACTAACCTCCGGTAAAATATTATTGTAAATTTAAGACTTTTTGTTAAAACGAGGGACTTAAATTGAAAAGGAAACGCAAATTGATTGATCTTATCAAGATTATAGACGATCAAGCGAAGCCTGAAGTAAAATGACCAGTATTTGATTAATAAATAAACAGATACTATCTTAGGAGTATGGACCGAGCTAAAAGGAAAGGCATTTATCTTTTTAAACCATTTGGATTTGAGGTGAGAATTAATCCAAGCTGGTTTTTTTTAGCTTTTTTGATCGCTTGGAGTTTAGCCGTAGGCTACTTTCCTTACACTCACCATGGCTTAACAGTACTAGAATATTGGTTGATGGGAATCGCAGGAGCGATTGGCTTATTTTTCTCGATTATCTTTCATGAATTATCTCATTCCTTAGTAGGCCGCCGCTATAATTTACCTATTACCGGAATTCAATTATTCATCTTCGGCGGGATTGCCGAAATGCATCATGAACCCGCCAATGCTAAAACGGAATTTCTCATGGCTTTAGCAGGCCCGGTTTCAAGCGTGTTCTTAGGTATTTGTTTTTATTTACTGGCAATTTTAGGAAAATCCATGCATTGGCCGGTAGGCGTGAATGCGGTTTTAAGTTATTTATTTTATATCAATATCGCTTTAGCGATTTTCAATTTACTGCCGGGTTTTCCTTTAGATGGAGGCCGGATTTTTCGCTCCATACTTTGGGGTTGGAAAAAAGATTTTAAATGGGCAACCCGCGTGGCCAGTGCGTGGGGCCAAGGCATGGGCTGGATCTTAATTATTTATGGAATTTTTCTCATTTTACGAGGTGGTTTAATTAGTGGCATTTGGTTGTGTTTAATTGGTTTTTTTCTAAAAAATGCTGCGCAAGCGGCTTATCAAAATTTCATGCTGCAAGAAGCTTTCCACGGAGAAAAAATCAGCAAATATACCAAAACCAACTTAGTCACTGTGACTGAAGATATCAGTTTACAAGATTTAGTAGACCATTATTTCCATAAATACTATTACAAACTTTATCCTGTGGTGAGCACTCATGATTTGCTAGGGTACATTTCTTCGGAAGAAATCAAAACTATTCCCAAAGATCAATGGCCAAATCTCCGGGTAAAAGAAGTCATGAAACCTTGCCCTCCAGAATTATTGATTGATGCCTCAAGTAGTGTCACCAAAGCACTTCGGAAAATGGTTGAACAGAAGCTGGGCCGATTAATAGTACTCGATCAAGGTCAGCTTTATGGCATTATTTCGTTAAGTGACATAAGACATATTATGGCTTTTAAAATGGATTTTCATTCATAGCAAAACTGCTAAATCCTAGTATAAATTATAATAAAAAAGGAGAAAATTTATGAACACCAAAACTTCTCATAAAGTATTAACAACATTAATGTTCGGCATAATAATGGTAGCTTCGACGCCAATATTAGCAGCCGATAATGTATCTACTAAACAGGCCGGTGATCAGACAATATTTACTATTAACTATCAGAATATTCCTGCCAATGGAGTAAAGGGCACTCTACAAGTCTGGACAGATACTTCACAAGCTTGTAGCTTTCCAAACAACATACCTAATCATAGTTATGACCTAAATTTAACTTCTGCTAATTCCTCGGCTCAATATGATTCAACCGGTTTAACTCAATTAATAGGGCCTGGCCAAGTATGTTTTGATGTAAAGGTAGTTTGTCCTACCATTGGCAATAAGACCAAGATCATACCTGGAGGTGTTTTTAAAACAAGACTTTCTGATTCCGGGGACTATGCTTCAGTATATTCAATATATGATCTTACAAGTTCATATGCTAATTTCGACCTTTCGCAATGCAAGAGTTCTAGTTCAGCAACCAGCCTTTAGTAAGTTGGTGCATGGATAATGTTGGAATAGAACTTGAACTCTGAGAACTGGTACTGGAAAAGCTAGTAAAATTAGTGGAAGTTATTAACCCTGATTTATTTGCTGATAGTTTTGGTGGCTCGATGTGATTAGTAATTTTTTTACTTAAATTAATACATATGCTCCATTCTTCTTCGGCCGAAAATGCTCCGCAAGCATCCCCCAAAGATTTATTTAAATCTTGCAAATCGACAGGCTGGGGAGTTGGTTTTTAGCTTATCACTATCTGATTAAGCGATATAAGACATATTGTGGCATTTAAAATGGAACTTCATCAAAACATTGAATATTCGGTGGTACGAATGGTTCCGTTT
>JAFEDN010000078.1 GCA_018241585.1 Pseudomonadota bacterium
GGCGGTGCCACTTCAGTGAATTTCAATATTCGCGTGGAGGGCGCTCCCCGGGTTAATGGTGTCATTCCACCGCAGTTCGCCAAAGTTGGGCAGGCGTTCAGTTATTTTATTCCCCAGGGATTGATCACCGATCCAAATTTCGACACGCTCAGTTTCACCGCACGATTGGCTAATGGTCAGACGTTGCCCAATTGGCTGACCTTCAATAGCGTCTCGGCGACTTTAACGGGTGTGCCGCAGAGCAGCGCGGTGGGGGTGTACAATGTATCTTTGACCGCCGTAGACTCGACCAACAAAGGTTCAGCGACGGTGAGTTTCACTCTCAATGTCAATTATCTGCCGGCCCTAAATCTGCCATTGTCAAACCAAGTCGTGGGAATTGACACGCCATTCCAGTGGATGTTGCCGTTAAATACGTTCACGGATTCCAATCCTATCCCGGCCTTGACCTATAGCGCGCAACTGATCACCGGCCAACCGTTGCCGAGCTGGATTACTTTCGATAATTTTACCCAGGTTTTTTCCGGCCTGGCCAACGCCAGCCTGGCTGGTAGTTATGATCTTTCCATCATCGTGATGGATATCTACGGAGGTCAGGCGAATGGTCAATTTACCGTTTTGGTTGAATCGTTACCTCAGTTGGGGTCGCCCCAACCCCCCATAGTGACTCCGGTCGGACAGTTATTTTCACTGACGTTATCCTCCAATTTGTTTGTGGATGCAAACCCACTGACGTACAGCGCTCAACAAACCAGTGGTGCGCCTTTACCCGGTTGGCTGACATTTAACCCGATCACCGCCTCCTTTTCCGGTGTACCGGCGACGGTGGATCAGGGTATATTGCCATTGCGCATCACCGCCACCGATCCGTTTGGTGGCAGTAGTAGCACGACGTTCAATGTGACGGTGCGGATTTTCCCGCAGACCATAGGGATGATTCCCACGCCACCGCGTTTCCGTGAACTGAAAACCGTGAATTTTACCGTTCCCTCTGGATTATTCACCGATGCTGATAGTAGTGTGGTGTTGTCTTATAACGCTACCCTGCAAGGCGGCGGTTTACTGCCGAGCTGGTTGAGTTTTACCCCCGGCAATATGAGCTTTTATGGCTTGCCATTACCGCAGGATGGGGGAGTGCTGAATCTCCAAATCGTCGCTTCAGACGGACGAGGCGGCAGCGCCCCCTTGCCAGTCACTTTTTACATTGATCCCAACTATCCGCCGGACGTCTCGCAACCGTTGTCTAATCAGGTGGCGAGTATCGGCGATTTATTTACGTTCTTTGTCCTGGCAGGGACGTTCACGGATCGCAACAATGATGGGTTAACTTACAGCGCCCGGCAAATTGATGGGGAAGATTTACCGGGTTGGCTGCGATTTATTAGTCAGAATGGTTCCAATTTATTCACCGGCACGCCGGGACGAAGCGACACCAATCCGATTTCCGATAAAATTATCGACATCGCCTTGAGCGCCAGTGACGGCTTAGCCCAAACCACGACGTCATTCACCGTCACGGTGCAAGGTACTTCCAATTTCGGCTGGTTTTTAAGAATTGGGGGTCCCTTGTTGTCCGTTTTTACGCTCCTGCTGGGTGTATATGCCAAACGGGCGTTATGCATCAACCGTTACAAACCACAGCGCTATCGAAAACCGGAACAAACCGCAGTGATGGGCCAGGAGTTTAAATACCCTTTCAAAACTCCGTTAGAAAAGATCTATAAACTCCAGGTCAAACTGCCGCATGATCCGCGCCGCTGCTGCAGCTTCTTTAAGCATCCGGGCGAGCTGTTTAAATCCGATCGCGACAAACTCCCGGGCGGCTTTGAACTGCCGTACTGGCTGGAGTACGACATGGACTCGAATCAGTTATTATCCAAAGGCCAGGTGCCCACAGATATCCATTACCAGTCTTTGGTAGTGCAGGTGAAAGATAAGGCAGGGATTATCCTAGAGCAGTTTTCGCTGAGAGTGGTATCAACCGAATCGGCGCCGATGCTTTCCCAAATCGCGTTGTCGGATGAAGAAACGCCTGTCGTGCAACGGGAATTCAAAGCTGGCGGTGATTCTGGTCAAGGCGTCGAGTTGGACATCTTGGCCCCAAGGCATCCCACCAGCAATAATCCGAGTTTGATTTACGCGGAAAATCGTAAGAGCAGTAAAGAATTGTTAAAGCCTGCCAGCCCTAGCAGTAGCAGTAGTGCGAGATTGACTTTGGGAACTGAAACTTAAGGGACAGTGTTTAAGCACTGGTACGGAATCTGCACAAAGACGGTTATTCCCGCCTGTGTTTCCGTTACACTCTGCGACTGAATCGTGGGGTCTAATTTTTGAATAAAAGGAGAACTCAAATGCGACCTACTCAACCCTCACCTCAATCCTCCTGGTCTCACTACGCCAAAGCCGCGGCAGTGTTTACGCTGACCACGGCAACTTATTTACTCGCTCGCACCACCGGCTGGTTGCCGGGGTGGTTTAGTGATGCAGAATCGCCAGGAGATATTGATCAATCTTCCGCCTTAACAACGTCATCCGCAGAAACATCTATCATAATCCCTCCTTTGCAAAAGGAGGCTGTCATAACCTCGCCTTTCTCTAGCTTAGCCAATTTACAACCTACAGAATTAACTGATATAACGATTACTGAAGAAGATGTTGACCAACTCAAATCTTCATCAACCCCACGTCGCTTGTTGCAGCAACAAAATCAACAAAATTCACTAAAAGTAGTCAATCCAATTCCTGACCAGGTCATTCCGATGGGTCAGCTTTGGCGTTATCCTGTGTCAGATGTTTTTTCATCCGGCAATCCGTACGTGTTAGGGGCTACACAAGCAGGGCGGCTTTTACCCTCCTGGCTGAGTTTACAGTATGAATTACGGAGCACCTATCCAGCGGGTTCAGGAGGGAGTGCTAACGGCGTAGCGGTGTCGGGATCGACAGTCCTTGTCGCGGATGGGTTTGCTGGCTTACAGGTGTTGAATGTGAGCAATCCCAGTGCACCAATTTTGCTGAGCACCTATCTGGCGAGTCCAGGGCAGGCATACGGTGTAGCGGTGTCCGGGTCGACGGTCTTTGTAGCGTATGTGGATGCTTTACTGGTACTGGATGTGAGCAATACCAGTTTGCCGATTTTGCGGAGTACTTATCCAGTGGGTTCAGGGTATGCTTACGGCGTGGCAGTGTCGGGGTCGACGGTCTTTGTAGCGGATGGGACTAGCGGCATACGGGTGCTGGATGTCAGCAATCTCAGCGCGCCGATTTTGCGGAGCACCTATCCGGCAGGTTCAGTTCCAGCAGGCCCAGGGAGTGCTTTGTCTATAGCGGTATCGGAGTCGACAGTCTTTGTCGCAGATGGTTATGTCGGTTTACAGGTATTGGATGTAAGCAATACCAGTTTGCCGATTTTGCGGAGTACTTACCCAGTGGGTTCAGGGTATGCTTACGGCGTGGCGGTGTCGGGGCCGACGGTCTTTGTAGCGGATGGGACTGGCTTACAGGTGCTGGATGTCAGCAATCCCAGCGCGCCGATTTTGCGGAGCACTTACCCAGTTTCAGGGGTTGCTTTTGGTGTGGCGGTATTGGGGGCAACGGTCTTTCTCGCGAATGTTCAAGCTGGTTTACAGGTGCTGGATGTGAGCAATACCAGCGCACCAATTTTACTGAACATTTATCCGGTGGGTCCTGCGGGTTTAGGAGGGGCTCGCTGTGTAGCGGTGTCAGAATCAACCGTCTTTGTCGCGGATGAGGATGCTGGCTTACAGGTGGTGGATGTGAGCCGGGGTGATTTAGTGGGTATCCCTCCACTCACCAGTCGCCCAGGACAGCAGGTCCCTATCACTTTAATGGCCCAGGATTTAGTAACTGGAGAAAAATTATCCGTATCGTTTCAGTTAACCCTGGATAATTTCCCTGCTTCGCCCCAAGCCACGGTTTCGGATCAAAATATTTTTCCAGGGCAACCCTTGTCTTTGTCCTTAAGCACCCGTTTATTTAAGAGTTCTGCCCCTTTAGGCTTATCACTGTCCTTGTCTTTGCAGGGAGGTGGCGTGAAGCCTGCCTGGTTAAGTTTAACACCCAATTTACAGTTACTGAGTACCTATTCAATAGGTTCAGGGCAGGCTATCGGCGTAGCGGTGTCGGGATCGACGGTCTACGTTGCGGATTATACTGGCGGCTTATTGGTACTGGACATGAGTAATCCCAGCGCGCCGATTTTACGGAGCACTTATCCGGCAGGTTCAGGGTATTATGCTAACGACGTAGCGGTGTTGGGGTCGACTGTCTTTGTAGCGGATGGACCTGGCGGCTTACAGGTGTTGAATGTCAGCAATCCCAGTGCGCCGATTTTACGGAGCACCTATTCGGCATATTCTAACGGCATGGCAGTATTGGGGTCGACGCTCTTTGTGGCGAATGTGAATGCTTTACTGGTGTTGGATGTGAGCAATCCCAGCACGCCGATTTTGCAGAGCACCTATCCGGCAGGTTCGGGGCAGACTTACAGTGTAGCGGTGCTGGGGTCGACGGCCTTTGTGGCGAATGTGAATGCTTTACTGGTGTTGGATGTGAGCAATCTCAGCACGCCGATTTTGCGGAGCACTTGCCTGGTGGGTGGATCGGAAGTTACCGGTGTGGCAGTGTCGGGATCAACGGTCTTTGTCGAGGATGCAACTGGCTTACAGGTGTTGGATGTGAGCAATCTCAGTGCGCCGATTTTACGGAGCACCTATCCGGCGAGTTTAGGAGGGGCTAGGGGTTTAGCGGTGTCGGGGCCGATGGTATTTATTGCGGACCCGGCTGTCGGTTTACAGATGCTGGATGTGAGCAATACCAGCGCACCAATTTTGCGAAGCACCTATCCGACGGGTTCAGGGCAGGCTCGAGACGTGGCGTTGGCGGGGTCGACAGTCTTTGTCGCAGATGGAACTGCCGGCTTGCAGGTGCTGGACATGAGTCAACAGACCTTAATAGCTGACCCTTCGAGCATGGATGTCGGTAATTATCCAATGCGTTTAACTGCGACAGATGATATAGGCGGCAGTAGTTTTATTGATTTTACGATTCGTGTTGAAGGTCCACCGCGGTTAAACGGTACTATTCTTCCATTCCAACAAGCATGGGTAGGTCAGCCGTTTAATTATTTTGTGCCGCCGGATTCATTTGTGGATCCTAATGATGATGTGATTAGTTACAGCGCTAGTTTAATTAGTGGAAAATCTTTGCCATCATGGTTGCAATTTAATCCTCTAACCATTGGCTTTGGTGGTGTGCCGCCAGGTAGTGAGGCGGGAAATTTAACAATTACTTTGTCAGTGACCGATCATATTTGCCCTGAAATACCTACGGTAAATTTTACCATTGCCGTTGGATTTTTGCCGGTGCTCGGTCGACGGATACCCAATCAACTGGCTCCCATTGGATCGCCATATCAATTTTCTGTACCTAAAAATAGTTTCTTTGACCCGGCTGGATTAGTATTCAGTTATTTAGCGCAAGGTGTGAATAACCAGCCATTGCCGAGTTGGCTGGAATTTAATTCGAGTTCCTTATTATTTTTTGGTGTGGCCAATACTTCTAATGTTACTGTGTATACCTTGCAATTAATTGCTACCAATAGCGCGGGTGGGCAAGTAATCGCATCGTTTATGCTACGAACCGATCATTTTCCCGTGTTCAATAAAATGTTATCGCTGCCGGCAGCGAGTGTGCACCAACCGTGGGTGTGGACGTTGCCAGGTAATATGTTTATGGATGAGGATGGCGATCTGCTGACTTATTCTGCTACCCAGGAAGAGGGTAGCGTATTACCTTCATGGTTATCATTTAATCCGATCACTCGAGCGTTTACCGGTGTGCCCTTGTCGGCAGGTTTTCAAACTTTGAAAATCACGGCGCAAGATGGTTATGGCGGCAGTAATAGCACCTATTTTAATATCACTATCTTATCAGAATCCCAGGCGGGTTCAGTCATTACGCCACCCAGTGCACAGGCAGGTAAATTGTTTGTGTTTCAAGTGAATGCGTCCAGTATTTTGAGTAGTGGTGAAACATTTAATTATAGTGCTTCTTTGTTCGATGGCACATTATTGCCATCCTGGCTGCAATTTATCGCAAACAATATCAGCTTTACCGGATTGCCGAACAGTTCGGATGTAGGGAGTTATAATATCACTCTGATCGCGACAGATTCGCAAGGCGCTCACTACAATGTTTCTTTTATGTTGAATGTCAATCCTAATTACCCACCGCAAGTGTATTTACCGATATCCAATCAAATGGCGCGAGTCAACCAGCTATTTGTGTTTTATGCGTCCAGGCAAACGTTTGTGGACCTCAACGGTGATAATCTCACTTATACTGTCAATACCTTGCCATCCTGGTTGTCGTTCGATTCTCAACAATTAAAATTCTGGGGCACACCTGCCAGAAGCGATACCGATCCGCTAACAGCACGTGTGAATAATATCGAATTTACCGCCCATGATGATGAGAGTCAAACTTCAACCTTATTTACCATCAGCGTGCAGGGTACATCGAATTTGCTGCTGTTTTTGCAAGTGGGTATTCCTTTGTTGACCGGTTTAACCAGTTTATATAAAGCCTATCAAAATCGTGCCTTGTTATTAAATCGTTGTTGCAGAAATCGCATTGTTAAACACGAAGCGTTTGCCATCACCGGCGAAGAATTTCACGTTGATTTAAAAACTAAACCTAAAGAAGTTGGGAAAATTCAGGTGAAATTACCGAAACCCGAAGAAACCAAAGCCACTGCGGGTTGTTGCTCACGCTTATTCCGCCCGTGCAAGCGCGTGATGGAAGAGTCGCCGGATCATTTACCACCCGCCTATCCTTTACCGACCTGGTTAAAATATTCCGATAGCAATCGTCTGTTTTCCACAGGTTCTGTGCCGCGGGTGAAGCATCCTCGATTTACCGTCCAGGTACTCAACAGCGCCAGAGTAATTCGCGAAGAACTGAACGTCACTATACAGACTGCGAGAGTGTAATCCTATGCGCCAACCACAATCCGAATCTCAATCTTCCTGGTCCCGTTACGTCAAAGCCGCAGCGGTATTTACGCTGACCACGGCAACCTATTTGCTCGTCCGCGCCACCCGGCTGGCTACCGAAATGGTTTAGCATAGGCAAAGCGGAAAAAGATCAGGATGCGCAGTCTGTTCAACTGAGTCATCGGCAATTGTGGAGCTTATTCCAGATCAAACTCTCCAAATTGGACAACCCTATGAATATTCGCTGAATCATGTATTTTCAGGGAATCATTTTTTATTTGGTGCTATTCAACCTGGTCAAAGCAGGCTTCCTGAAATGTACCCCCAAAATTTGGTGCTTGTAAATCAACTGACCTCGCGCCTAACCCCTAATTCATTGCTTTTGATGATATCTATCGGCACTAATTTCAATATACTATCTATAGATATTAAATTTAACTTGATATTTAGAGTTAAATCTGAGACCTTAATGAAATTAATTAAATATTTTTCAATGGATATTGAGGGAGGGATTTAATAACGAATATTTATTTTTTCAATTTTGAGGTCAGATCTGACATTCTTTTTATTGCAATTAAAGGGAGCATCTTTTAAAATGACCAGTATCTAACAAAAAATGTTAGATACTAGTTAATTATGCTCAATACCCTAATACGCGATTACCCTAATGAAGTCTTTGACTATGGCTTCTTGATGGCTCATTTAAAAAATTTTAAAGCTCCTCACCGAAAAATTACGACTTTATTGCGATCCGGCGCCATTACCTGAATCAAAAAAGGACTCTATATTTTTGGGGATGAATATCGTCGTAACCCCGTCCATCGCGCGCTTTTAGCCAATTAATCTTTGGGCCTTCCTATGTATCTTGCGAATATGCGTTGAGCTATTATGGGTTCATTCCAGAGCGGGTGAGTACGGTGACTAGCGTGACAGTTAAAAGAAAAAAAGAATTTAAGACCCCCATGGGGGTTTTCAGTATGATCATATTCATCCAAAATATTTTTCCATAGGTGTTAACTGGCAAGTTTTGGATAATCAAACTCATTTTTTAATAGCCAGTCCTGAAAAGGCATTAGTAGATACGATACAAAAAAATCGCAATCTAAAAACACAAAAAGAAGTCCGCTTTAAAGACGAATACTTTGGAGCATCTCCTCAAAATACAAGCTCCTTTGGCAGTACAAAAGCGCTGTCATGCTCAGTCATTATTAAAAATTAAATTAGAAGTGGATACTGATCCGCCTGAAAATTTTTTAACGGAAACTATTTCTTTGCTAAAACCAATTCCGTTCTGGGTGAATGCATATAGTCTTCCCGACTTATTCGCTGGTAAAATCTGTGCCGTATTAACTCGTAATTGGAAAAAACGCATCAAAGGAAGAGATTGGTATGATCTACTATGGTTTATTCAAAATAATGTCTCTATTCGCTTAGCGCATTTAGAGGCCCGATTGCGACATATTAGTTTTTATCCAGATCTGGAACCATTGACTCGCAGGTAGTTCCTGACTTCAGCGTTTACTCCATTATCTAGTTAGAAATTATTAAATTATCAATCAGGACGGCAGTGGATTCAAGAGAAAGGCGCTCATTGGAAGAATGAAGTTT
>JAFEDN010000079.1 GCA_018241585.1 Pseudomonadota bacterium
CTTTGCCGGAGCTCAGTATCGAAACCAGGAAGCAGCTCCCGCTTCAGCGGGAGCTACATTCATTCTTTTAGCATTTTGATCATATGCTCAACGGCTTCAATTTTTTGCTTTGGATCAGCGTGAGTGACTTTAAATCGTAAAGTAACACCGCCCTGAAATTGATAGAGTTTCGGGTATTTTTGAATGAGCAGGATTAATTTTTGCAAATTAATATTGGGTTTTTCAGTAAAATGAAAATAACCAAATTGATCACCGACATCTACTTTGATAATGCCTAAAGGCTTAAGCTGTAATTTTAATTGGGTGATAGCAAACAGCTGCTGAGTCGCATCTGAGAACGGTCCGAAACGATCAATCATTTCTGCTTTCAATTCATCAATTTCCTGTTTATGCTCACAATCTGCCAGTCTTTTATACAATGAAAGTCTTAATGCCACATCTGGCAAATAGCTTTCAGGAATTAATGCGGCGATGTGTAAATTTACCTCAATGTTAATAGACTCCGGTAACTCAAGACTAGGGTCTTTTCCAGCCTTTAATGCAGAAACAGCCGCTTCTAATAATTCCATGTATAGTGAAAAGCCGACAGCATGAATATGACCACTTTGTTCTTCTCCTAATAGCTCACCTGCGCCTCGGATTTCCAAATCGTGAGTCGCTAATTGAAAGCCTGCTCCCAAATTTTCTAGTTGGCTGATAGCGGTTAATCTCTTTTCAGCATCTGGATTGAGTTTTTGGTCAGCAGGAACCAGCAGATACGCATATGCTTGATGATGCGAACGGCCGACCCGGCCTCTTAATTGATGTAATTGAGCTAATCCAAAGCGGTTGGCGCGGTTGATAATAATCGTATTGGCGGTAGGAATATCAATACCCGATTCAATAATGGTCGTGCAGACTAATAAATTAAAACGTTGATGATAAAAATCCGCCATGATTTTTTCTAACTCTCGCTCATGCATTTGGCCATGAGCCATACCAATTCTGGCTTCAGGGACAATACTTTGCAGCTTTTGCACCATAGCAGCGATGGTTTCTACTTCGTTATGCAAGAAATACAATTGCCCTCCGCGCATGGCTTCTCTTAAGACTGCTTCACGAATAATACCGGCTTCATACTCATAGACAAAAGTTTTAATGGATAACCGCTTAGCAGGAGGAGTTGCAATTATCGAAAGGTCTCGAGTCCCAGCTAGAGCCATATTTAGTGTTCGCGGGATGGGGGTGGCAGTCAGGGTGAGAATATCTACATGAGCTCTCAAAGCTTTGATCCGTTCTTTTTGCCTAACACCGAAACGATGCTCCTCATCAATAATTAACAAGCCCAGGTCTTTGAAATGAATCTCTTCCGACAACAATTTGTGTGTTCCAATGGCAATATCGATCTTACCTTCTGCTAGTTTTTGAATAGCAGCTTTTAAGTCTTTAGGAGTTTGCATGCGAGAGAATGCGGCAATTTGCACCGGCGAATCAGCAAACCGGTCTCTAAAAGTATGTAGATGCTGTTCAGCGAGTAAAGTAGTAGGCACCAGCACTGCCACCTGTTTACCATCTTGCACAGCCAAGAAAGCGGCTTGCATGGCAACTTCTGTTTTACCAAAACCCACATCTCCGCAAACTAAACGATCCATGCAACGGGTAGCAGTCATGTCTTCAATGACGGCATCAATAGCTTTAGTTTGGTCTGGAGTTTCTTCAAAAGGAAAAGCTCTTCTAAACTGTAAAAAGGCGTGATCCGGTTTTTTAAATGCGTGCCCGGGAGCAGCCATTCGTTGACTATAGATATTTAATAGCTCAGCGGCGACATCCCGGACTTGTTCAGCAGTTTTTCTTTTAATATTTTGCCATTGTTTGGTCCCTAATTTTTGCAGAGGAGCATGGTCTGAGTCCGCTCCAGTATAACGGCTGATCAGATGTAGAGAGGTCACTGGTACATAAATTTTATCACCGGCAGAATATTCCAATTTAAGATATTCACCTTGCTGCCCGCCGGCGCTCATTTGCTCCAGCCCCAGATATCTGCCTACTCCATGCTCAGAATGAACAACGGGGGCGCCGATTTGTAATTCGGTAAGGTTTTTAATGATAGTTGCTGGGTCTTGCCGGGCGCTTTTTCGTAATCGCCTTTGTTGAACTTGCTCTCCAAATAACTGAGATTCACAGATAAGGATCAATTCCGGATTTTTTAACCAAAGCCCTAAATCCATAGGCGCTACACAAATCCCTATAGTGGGCGACTTGGCAGATAGGAATTGCTGCCAGGAGTGAAACGTGTCTGGTTTTAATTTAATTTCAGAAAGTAACTCCATTAAAATTTCACGTCTACCGGTGGTTTCAGCACAAAATAACACGCTTATTTGTGGCTTTTCTGAGATGGGTATTAAGAAGTTTTGCAAAAGATTCAGCGGATTTTTAGCTTTATGATCCACGGGTAATAAAGGAGGCTTTTGAGTATCAAAATTAAAATGACCGGTTTTAGGAGTTAGCGGTTCTAAATGGCACTGTATTTGCGGTAGCATTTTCATTTTAGCGAATACTTCGTTAGGAGCTAAAAATAAACTTTCCGGTTCGCATAAAGGCCGTTGACGATCATGTCTGAGTTGTTGGTAACGGTTATTAGCTTCCTGCCAAAATTTTTCTGCAGCTTCAGATAATTGGTGTGAACATACAATCTGAGTTTGTTCGGGTAAATAATCAAAAAAAGTGTTAAGTTCTTCAAAAAATAAAGGTAAATAATATTCTGCTCCGGCAGCAGGCATACCCTCGCTGATATTTTCATACAGCGACGATTCTTTAGGATTCCCTGGAAATTTTGCCCGCCAATGTTGGCGAAAAAACTGGATGCTGGTTTCGGTCAGCGGATATTCTCTTGCAGGAAAAAGATTTAACTTTGCTATTTTTTCTACCGAGCATTGAGTTTCTGGGTCAAAACTACGAATACTTTCAATTTTGTCATCAAATAATTCAATTCGATAGGGCGAAGAGCTGCCCATGGGAAAAATGTCAAAGATAGCGCCCCTAATCGCGTATTCTCCATGTTCAAAAACTTGATTAACCGAATGATAGCCTGCTTGATTTAGACGATCTCGGAATCGATGTAGGTCCAAAATTTCATCTACGCTCAGGGAGAGGGTAAAAGATAGCAGGTATTGTTTTGGTAATACCTTTTGCATCAAAGTGGGCAGTGCGCTGATGATAACCCCTTGCTGCAGGCTTAATAAGCGGTTTAATAAAAACAAACGTTCTGATACTAAATCCGGATGCGGTGAGAAATGATCATAGGGCAATGTTTCCCAGTCCGGAAAATAGTAACAGGGGACAAGACCATCGGTGAAAAAACGGACTTCGGTTTCCAGTCGTCTGGCTGTTTGAATATCAGGCGCAATCAGCAAAATTAATGCTTGGTTTTGTCTGGTTAAGCAACTGACTGCTAGACTCAAGCTACTGCCGTTAAGATTCCCCCAATGGATGCGCTGGTCATGGCTTCTTAAGCCGGGGGGTTCTAAAACACTACAAGTTTGATTTTGATTCATTTTTTTAAAAATTTTACCTGGTATAGCTTTGCGAAGACGATATGTTACTCGCACCAATCGTTGAAATTTTCTGTGATATTGAGGCTTTTTGCAAGTTAAATCGCCACGATGAACCACTTGAAGCCTATAGCCAGGCTAGTGTTGGCAACAAAATCAAAACACAGCCAAATTATTGGCTAATTATGGTAGCACCGCCTAAGCAAATTTCGTTTTGATAAAACACGATAGATTGTCCGGGAGTGATAGCCCATTGAGGCTGTTCAAAAGTTACTAGCAAACAACTGGAATCTATTGATTTAATCTGGCAAGGCGATTCAATTTGCCGATAGCGGATTTTGGCGCTAACAGATAATGGCAGGGGAGGTGGGCTTCCTTTAACCCAATGAACTTGATTGCAGGTCAATTTCTTAGCGTAAAGCAGCGGATGATCATGGCCTTGGACCACAATCAGTTTATTTTCAGCAATATTTTTTGCCACTACAAACCATGGTTTACCTTCAGTTTGCTTTCTGCCGCCGATTTTTAATCCTTGGCGCTGACCGATAGTGTAGAACATCAGTCCATCATGCTCGCCTATGTTCTCACCTTCAGGGGTAACCATTAAACCGTGTTTAGCTAATAAAAATTCAGATAAAAATTGTTTGAATCGCCGTTCACCAATGAAACAAATTCCAGTGCTATCTTTTTTACTAGAAGTGAGCAATTGTGCTGTTTGGGCTTTGGCTCTGACTTCTTGTTTGATCCAATGACCGACAGGAAAGAGGCTGCGACTTAATTCATATTGACCCAGTGTATATAAAAAATAACTTTGATCTTTATTAGGGTCTGCGCCTTTTAACAGTTGCAAATGACCTGCCGAATCTTCTCGGATTTGCGCATAATGCCCGGTAGCCAAAGCGTCGCCAAATTTTAAGGCATGTGCTAAAAATACCTTAAATTTAATTTCTTTATTACACCAAATGTCAGGGTTCGGAGTGCGGCCTGCGGCAAACTCATCCAAGCAATATTGAAAAACCCGATCCCAATATTCCTTGGCGAAGTTAACCACGTGAAAGGGGACCTGAAGGCGATCGCACACCGCTCGTGCGTCGCTGAGGTCTTGTTCGGCGCGGCAGTAGGGGTCTTGGTTTTCATTTTCCCAATTTTGCATAAAGATAGCGCAAACCTCATATCCTTGCTCTTTCAGCAGCAACGCTGAGACCGAGGAGTCGACCCCGCCGGATAAACCGACAACGATTTTAGCAAGCCGTTTGTTCATATTTGGGTATTATAACACGCATCTTGAAGTTTAAGCTTTTCCCGTTTCAGAAATGGCTGATCTTTGAAAAATATTTTGATTATGTTAAAGTCAAGAAATACTTATATAATGGAGAATTTTGATGCCTGGTAGTCCTTCATCCAGACAAATAAAAGCAATTTTTCCCTGCTTTGTAAAAATTGAGGAAATAGTCAATAGCTATGAGCAAGATACTAGTTTTACTTTTTATCCTGCCCGGAGGCGAGCAAAATTATGGTATTGGAGCGAATTGAAAAATGAGATGTCTAAGTGGGCAACTGAGTATCTTACGAAAAACTTCACCTACCTAGAAGGGCAAGACACTGAACAGTTAAAAAATGCACATGTTCGGGTGTTAGAAAAAATGACTCCTCAACAGAAACGAAATCTCTTTGCGGGCGGCCAAATACTAGGTTCTCATAAATCTGTAAATTATATGAATTACTTCGGTATTATAGACCCTTCAAAATTTCCTACTACTCTCTGGTATAAAGGCCGAAGAGGTTTATTTGGGGGCGGTCCTATTAATCCCAAGCCTGGTGAAGAAAGTTTGTCGGGTTGTTGGTCAGGTTGTTTTAATAAATTTTTTGGATAAAGTTATTAATCTGTGCAAAAGAACCATCTTGAATTTGTTGACTCTCACTGTCATTTAAATTTGCTTGATTTAAGCGCCTATCAAGGAAACTTGGGCGAAGTGATTGAACAGGCAAAAAGAGTAGGGGTCAAACATATACTGTGTGTCGGAATTGATTTAGCACATGCTCAGGAAGTGTTGGATATAGCAGAACGCTTCCAAGATGTTTCCGCTAGTGTTGGTGTGCACCCCAGTGAAAAAATTACTATTGACCGGGCAGATTTTATCGCTCTAGCTAAACATCCCAAGGTGGTTGCTTTAGGCGAGACCGGACTAGATTATCACTACCCGGACCTTAATAAAGAACAACAACAAGCCCATTTCCGATTGCATATTGAGGTTGCTAAACAACTGCAAAAACCTTTAATTATTCATACCCGCGACGCTCAAGTTGACACTATTCGGATTATGCAGGAAGAAAACGCTCAATCCGTTGGCGGTGTAATGCACTGCTTTACAGAAAATTGGGAAATGGCGGAGCAGGCCATAGCGCTGAATTTTTACATTTCTTTTTCCGGCATTGTTACTTTTAAAAATGCGGTAGAGTTAGCTGAAGTGGCTCAAAAAGCGCCACTTGATAAAATATTGATTGAAACGGATGCTCCTTACCTCACTCCGGTTCCTCATCGTGGCAAAAAACCGAATGAACCGCAATACGTTGCTTTAGTTGCAGCCAAAATTGCTGAACTTAAAAATATTTCCATCCAAGAAGTTGGCAAACAAACCACTGCGAATTTTTTCAATTTGTTTAAACTTCACCTTTGATTTTTAACGAGGTAATGTTATGAAACTACCGGTGGGGTACGATAATTTTAAAGACATTATTGATAAGCAGTTAGATATAGTAGACAAGACATTATGGATCAAAGAAATTCTGGATGATTCTGCGACTCAGGTAGTGGTGATTACCCGCCCGCGCCGTTTTGGTAAGACGCTGAATTTATCGATGTTGCATTATTTTTTAGCGTCGGAAGCTTACGGTCAATCAACCAAAGGATTATTTGAGGGATTAAAGATCGCGGCGCTCGGTGATGAATATAGGCGTCATCAGGGCCAATATCCAGTGATTTTTATCACATTTAAAGATGTGAAAGATCATGGTTTTGAACACGTGCTGCAAAAAATCACGATATTGATGGCAAAAATATATCGGGAACACCGTTATTTATTGTCCAGTTCGCATCTGACTGAAGAAGACAAACGATTTTATCAAGACATTTTAAATGAAAAATGCGCTCAATCCCAGTTGGAAGTGGCCATCGAGAAGTTGACTTTTTACCTGTTCCAACATCACGGCATTAAACCGTGGTTGTTGGTGGATGAGTACGATACCCCGATTCAATCGGCGTATGTGCATGGCTATTATGAGCCGATGATCAGTTTGCTACGGGGAATGTTTGGTGCTGCGCTCAAAACCAATCCTTATTTGGAACGGGCAGTGATCACAGGCATTTTGAGGGTCGCGAAGGAAAGTTTGTTTTCTGGTCTTAATAATTTGAAAGTTTATTCGTTGATTCACTCCCGCTATGGACAATATTTTGGATTCACCGAGGAAGAGGTCGCTGATCTATTGAAAAAAGTCCAACTGGAAGAAAAATCAACCGAAATTCGGGATTGGTATAATGGCTATCAAATGGGAAACTGGACAGTTTATAATCCCTGGTCGATAGTAAACTGTATTCACGAGCAAGGAGAACTGGCGCTACACTGGATCAATACCAGCGATAATCAAATCATTAAGAACCTGCTAACACATTCGAGCGAAAGTTTTCGTACTCAATTTGAAGATTTATTAGCTGGAAAAACATTAGAGAAGTTAATTGATGAAAATGTGGTGTTTGGAGATTTAACTCGGGACGAATCGGCAGCGTGGAGTTTATTGCTCATGGCGGGCTATTTGAAAGTGACTGGTAAACGGCAGACAGAAAGGGGCCCGTATTGCCTGCTCAGCATTCCTAATCGCGAAGTGAGGGGTTTATACGCCCGCATTATCGAGCAATGGCTGTTGAATGGCCATGGGCCGGAATGGTTTGAAAAGCATAAAGCTCTATGATATTTATCATTCAAAACAGAATATTAAATAAATTATCAGATATAGAATCACACCGATAATCATTGTATAGATGCTGTATAAATGAATTTTTGAAATTGTTCTTTCAAACTTAGTTACATGCTTTTTAAAGTTAAAATCTCCAAAGAGTAATTTTGCGCCCTTTAAACGGCGGTAAAACTTTGGAGCAGCAACTAATGTTCCATACATACCACCTTTCATCCATTTTCCAAATACCCAACCTCCTATAACTAAATCGCCCAATAATGGATCAAATCGTTTTGGCATATAAATCGATAATAATAAGAAATTTATATTCCAAACTATTAAAAGAAATATTATTGAAGCACCTATTGCCCCTTGTAAATTCCAAATTAACGTATATGGCTTAGGATTAAAATCAGGAAAATACATGATGACGTCCTCCTTTTGCCTAACTGAATATTTTTTCGTATAAGTATTTTTTCATATTCGGCTTTTTTCTTAATATTTTAAATTAAATGAACTAAGATATACCAAAACATGGTTAGCAGGAATAGTAGATCAAAATAAAAGTAAATACTTGATATTATCCACTCAAATTTTATTGCTTTACTTTTAAAATTGTAATCTCCATAACGGAAATTGATTCCTCTCATATATTGTCTGTAGCATCGTGGAGCAGCTACTAGCATTGCATACCAACCACCTTTTATCCATCTTCTAAATTGCCACCCGCCAATTATTAGATCACCAAATATCGGATCAAATCTTTTTGGCATTTTGACTGATAAAATAATTAAATCAAAAAAACAAATCAGTCCAGAAAAAATGCCACAAATTTCTATAATATCATTGATGCATCCTATAAGATAAGATGCTAGGTGCACGTTTTTCATTTTATTTCGACCAAATTAGAAAATAATATGTTAAATGAAGTAATTTATCTCTAAACTTAAAGCACCAAACATTTTTTTTGCTTCCCACATAAATCTTTTAAATCAATACAGTATTTGAGCAAACTCTTAATTGATTTGCTTTATAATTTCAT
>JAFEDN010000007.1 GCA_018241585.1 Pseudomonadota bacterium
CGACTGATCAGACTCTCGGTATAAGAAACTGCTTCGGCCCAATTCTTTTTGGCAACGAGAACATTGACTGTCATGGTCATGATCAATACTACTAATTCCGGCGGCTGGCTGAGTTTTTCTTGAATTTTTTGTTTTTTTTGAGCAGAAAGCACCGGAGAAATATAATGAGTACGATAAGCATACCCCATATTGGGGTCTCCGCTTTTGCTGAATTGTAATTCTCGCCGGTTTGTTTTGGTTTGGGTCATATAAGCCGTTTGGCTCGGCTTCAGTTGTTTGTGTGTTGCCCATTGGCGGTAACAGCGCATGGCAAAACTGATTTTACTTAAATTGTCTTGAATCACTTTTTCTAGATAGGGAACTTTACCTTTCCGCATCTCGTTGCCTACTAATCATAGTAGTGTCATTAGTACGTAAAAATGCCTATATTCTGTTTTTGAGTCCATCACCATATAAAACAAATAAACTATTAAATGTTGAACGATACCCTTTCTCATCATATCCGTTTGAAACGTATGAGAAAGTTGGCTGGATGGGATCATGAATTCTTGAATAGTGTATTAATGGCTAAATTTTAATGAGGTGACTCTGTATAGTCTGGGGAATTGGAAAATAGGAGCATTGTATGGACCTCTTTCTTTGAGTACCACATACTGAAAAATTACGATGTGGTTCGCTTGTTAAAATATGCTATCGATTTTATGATACTGAAATGAAACCAACCCAATTGATTTTAAATCGCGAACAAGCTAGGGAATTGGATCGTTTATCTATTGAACAATACCATATTCCTGGGATAGTACTCATGGAAAACGCGGGGCGAGGAACCGTCGATTATCTGTTAAGCTGCAATATTGAAGGGAAAATTGCCATCTGCTGTGGTAAAGGCAATAATGCCGGCGATGGTATGGTGGTAGCGCGATACCTATATAACCGCGGTTACGACGTCGGCATTTATCTATTTTCCAATCCCAAGGAATTTAAAGGCGAAGCTAAAATGAATTACCAGATAATCCAATCCATGGCTATACCCATAATCAGTAATCAGTTTCCTGAGCAGCCTCGTTGGTTAATTGACGCCATATTCGGGACAGGTCTGCAAGGAATAGTTAAAGAACCTTTCTTGGCCATATTAAAAAAAATTAATATCAGTGGGGCTGAAATTGTTTCTTTAGATATTCCTTCTGGTCTAGATTGTGATACCGGTAGCCCTTTAGGCATTGCGGTCAATGCAAACCACACAGTGACTTTTGTAGGTACTAAGCAGGGATTTCTCAATCCAGAAGCACAGCCTTATCTGGGCAAAGTGCATGTGGTTGATATTGAAACACCGAGTTTACTGAAACAACAATTTGAGCGAAAAATTCCATGAAAAAATTTAAATACATTTGTTTGCTCGCATTATTTTATGTCAATGCCATTTGGGCTGCAACGCCTATTTTTCAAATTGTGCCACTGGGTACATCCGGAGGCGAATTTGAAGATAATTTATCGTCCTATTTAATCAGAGCGTTTCCTACCAATGCCTTTGTTGCTTTAGATGCAGGCACTTTATGTAGTTCAATTAATAAAATTCCTGAAAAAACTATTGAGCAGCTTTCGGGTCAACCGGTCACCCGTGAAGTTTTTTTTAAAGAAAATATTAAAGCCTATCTGATTTCTCATGATCATTTAGATCATATCAGCGGCTTAGTTTTATGTTCAACCATGGATACTAAAAAAGAGCTTATTGGTATTCCCTCAACGATTAAATTCCTAACTGAAAATATTTTTAATTGGAAAATTTGGCCAAATTTTGCTGATCAGGGCACAGCTCCAACACTTAAACAATATCACTATCATATACTCAACTTTAATCAAAATTACTCGATACCTCAAACGGGAATAACTGTTCGCGCATTCCCTTTAAGTCATGGACCAGGTTATCAATCGACTGCTTTTTTGTTGGAATCGAAGGGACAGTATCTACTTTATTTAGGAGACACCGGGGCTGACGTTTTGGAAAAAAGCCATGACTTACAATTATTGTGGCAAAGCATTGCCCCCTTAATTAAGAGTAAAAAATTGAGAGCAATAGCTATCGAATCATCTTATACCAATGCGCAGCCTGATAATAAGCTATTTGGTCACCTTAACCCGCATTGGCTGCTCAATGAGCTTCGGGTACTAGCCAAAACGGTTGATCCAAAACATCCGGAGTTAGCCTTAAAAGACTTGCCGGTTTTAGTAACCCATATTAAACAAGGCTTAGAAAAAGAAAATAATGCCAAAATTATCATGCATCAGCTAAATGATCAAAACGATTTAGGTGTTCAATTTATTTTGCCTAAATCGGGTAATATAATCAATTTTTAAAATATGGGCTTGGTGAAGCAGGGGGATTAAATAATTGGTTGACATCCCAGCCCCCGCCTAGGGCGGTAATTAATTCGACTACGGTTACCATTTGTCTGCCGACCACGTTCACTTCATATTGTTCTGTGGTTAAATAATTGGTTTGGGCGACTAGCACCGTGGTCAAATCGACGGTTCCTGATTTATAATTTTCCAACTGATAACGCAAAGCCGCTCGAGAGGTATTGACTGCATGACGTTGCGCTATTTCTTCTTTACGCAAAATCCGGTCAGCCACTAAGCCGTCTTCAACATTTTGAAAAGCATTTAAAATAGTTTGCCGGTAATTGGCTACGGCTTGATCATAAGAAGCTTCTGCTGCTGCAAGCTGAGCTCGCCGTAAACCACCATCGATAAGGGTGCCCATCAGTTGCGCACCAATCATCCAAAAAGAAGCAGGGCTGGAAATCAATTTTGAAAAAATATTAGATTGAAAACCTCCGGCGCCAGTTAACGTTAAAACTGGAAAAAAATTTGAAACCGCTTCGCCAATTTGAGCATTTTGTGCGGCTGCTTGACGTTCCGCTTCAGCTATATCAGGGCGGCGTTCCAATAATTCCGAAGGAATTTCATTCGGAACAATCGGAGGCTTTAAGGTAGTGACCTTAGGGTCAATAGAAAACAAAGCTGGAGGAATACCCATGAGCACTGCAATGGCGTGTTCGTATTGAGCTCGGGCAATGGCGTTGTTGATAGCATTGACTTCAGCATTTTCTAATGTAGATTGGGTTTGTAACACATCTCCTGCCGAAGCGATGCCATATTGATAGCGTAATTTTATTAAATGTAATAATTTACGATCATCTTTTACAGTTTGGTCCAAAACCGATTGCAAATTATCCAAGGTACGTACTTCAAAATAGTCTTGAGCCAAAGTAGCCTGAGCGGATAACCGGGTGGCGGCCAACAAGGCATTGGTGGCTTGAGCCACATCAGCATCTGCTTCCACAACGCGCCGCACAGCGCCCCAAATATCCGGCGCCCAAGAGGCATTAAAACTGATAATGTAAGTGCTATAGGGCTTTAGTGAGCGGCCAGAGCCGTTTGTAGGGGTCACTCCTCCTGTACCCGTTCCCGAGGTAGAGTTGAAAGCCGAGGCCGAGGGCTTTTGACGGCTGGCTGAAATCGTTCCTGTGACCATAGGTGCTAGGGCCGCTTTAGCTTCTTTTACAATAGCTAAAGATTGTGCATATTGAGCAGCGACCGAGGCAATATTCTGATTGGTGATATTTAATTGCGCTTCTAGGTCATTGAGTACCGGGTCTTGAAAAATTTGCCACCAACAGCCACGATCTAAAGTATCAGCCGGAGTAGCAATTTTCCATCCAGGTTGCGGCTTCGCCGCTTGTTTGTATTGTTGCGGAATGGTGACAGCAATAGGCTTATAATCAGGCCCCACCATGCAGGAGCTTAACAGCATTGTTATGCAAATTCCAGGCAAAAATTTTTTCATAAGTTTGCAATATTATTTCTTCATACGGGAAGCTATTTTATCCAATGTGAGATAAATAGCAGGGGTGGTAAAAAGTGTTAGCATTTGGCTGACTAATAATCCTCCTACAATAGCAATACCTAACGGGCGGCGCAATTCTGAACCTACTCCAAAACCAAATACTAATGGGAAAACTCCAAACATGGCGGCCAGAGTTGTCATCATGATAGGCCGAAAACGTAATAATGCAGCTTGATAAATAGCTTCTGATGGAGCTTGTTTTTTTCTTTGTTGCATTAAAGCAAAATCGATCATCATAATCGCATTTTTTTTGACAATCCCAATTAACAAAATAATACCGATAAACGCCACAATGGTAAAATCGGTGTGGGTAATGATTAACGCCAATAAGGCGCCTAAACCGGCGGAAGGCAGAGTAGACAAAATGGTGATCGGGTGGATTAAATTTTCATACAAAATGCCCAACACAATGTAAACTACAGCTAAGGCCACTACAATCAAATAAGGCATACTAGCTAATGAAGATTGAAACGCTTGCGCTGTGCCTTGGAATACTCCTTGAATGGTTTCTGGTAGATGCGCATTGTTCATCTGATGCAAAATTTCTTGAACGACTGCCCCTAACGAAACTCCGGCAGCTAAATTAAATGAAAAGGTCACTGAAGGAAATTCATTTTGATGGTTAACTGCCAATACTGTATTTCCGGTAGCAAAATGTGCTAAATCGGATAAAGGGATCGGATTGCCATTGTTAGCAGCGACGTAGATATCTTCAAGGGTTTCGGGCCGTTGCCAAAAGCGTGGAGCCACTCCCATAACAACATGATATTGATTCAATAAAGTATAAATGACAGAAATCTGTCTCTGACCAAAAGCATCATTTAAAGTATCATCGAGATTTTGAGCGGTAATCCCAAAACGCGAAGCAGAATTTCGATCATATGTTAAAAACGATTCTAACCCAAAGTTTTGTTGGTCACTGCTAAAATCAGTAATTCCAGGAATATTTTTTATCACTTGCTTCATTTTGGGCGCCCAAGCATTGATTTGAGACAATGTGTTGGAAAACAGAGTGTACTGGTACTGGGCATTGCCTGGCCGGCCTCCTACCATTAAATCTTGTGCAGCTTGTAAATACAGATTTGCTCCTGGAACGGCCTGTAATTTACCTCGTAACCGGTCAATAATTTCATTAACTGATTTTTTGCGAAAAAATAAAGGTTTCAAAGTAATATAAATGTTGCCGGTATTGGTAGGACCGTTGCCGATTACTCCTACTGCATGCGCTACCGCAGGATCATCCATAATAATTTTACCAAAATCATTTAATTTTTTTTGCATCGATTGAAATGAAATATTTTGTTCTGCTTGAATGGCGCCGATAATTCTGCCGGTATCTTGTTGTGGAAAAAATCCTTTTGGTATTGCCATGAATAATAAAACGCTTAACACAATGGCTGCTAAAACGATTAACAACATCAGCGGAGCATGGGTTATAGAAAAAGCTAAATCTCTTTCATACAGCGCCTTAGCTTTTTTGATCATACGGCGTAGTGTGCTAACACTTTCAGGAGCAGGTTGATTTTTACTTTTTAATAAACGTGCACACATCATGGGTGTAATGGTCAGAGAAACCAGTAATGAAATCAGTACCGCCGAGGATAAAGTGATAGAGAATTCCCGAAATAATCGGCCAACCAATCCTCCCAATAATAATATGGGTAAAAAAACCGCTATCAAGGATAAACTCATTGAAACCACAGTAAATCCGACTTCTTGCGCACCCAGCAGGGCGGCTTGCATCGGTTTCATGCCGGCTTCGATGTGTCTGGAGGTATTTTCTAAGACCACTACCGCATCATCGACTACAAAACCGGTAGCAATAGTTAAGGCCATCAAAGACAAATTATTTAAACTATAGCCGCACCAATACATCACCCAAAAAGTTCCAAGCAATGATAAGGGGACTGCGACGCTGGGAATTAAAGCTGCGCGAACATTTCCTAAAAAAACATAAACCACTAAGATCACTAAAATCACTGAGACTAGCAGAGTTAATTCAACATCGTGCAAGGATGCACGTATGGTGGGTGTTCTATCCATTGAAACTGTCAAATCCATGCCGCTGGGAATTTGGGCGCGAAGTTGAGGTAATACCTGATATAACCGGTTGACAGTGGCAATGACATTGGCGCCGGGTTGTTTAAAGACAACCAAAACCACGGCAGGCTTTCCATCCAAAAAACCAGCTAAACGGATATTTTCTACGCCTTCGCTGACTTGTGCGATATCTGAAAGCCGCACCGGCGAACCGTTTTGGTAGCGAATAATTAGTGGTTTATATTGGTCTGCTTTAAAAAGTTGATCATCGGCTGCGATGATCATGGTTTTAGCCCCATCACTTAACAGACCTTTTGGCCGGTTAACATTCGCAGAAGCAAGGGTTCGTCTGACCTGTTCCAAGCTGATGCCATATTTGTTCATAGTAGTTGGGTTTAAATCTACCCGCACAGCAGGTAAAGAGCTGCCGCCGATTAAAACTTCTCCTACTCCGTTCACTTGAGATAGTTTTTGTTGGAGGATGGTAGAGGCAACATCGTAGACCTGGCCTGTAGAAAATAAGGGTGAGGTGATAGCGAGAATCATAATCGGAGCATCGGCGGGATTGAATTTGCGGTAAGTGGGATTATTAGGCAAATTAGCAGGCAACTGGCTGCTGGCGGCATTGATCGCTGCTTGCACATCTCTGGCCGCACCATTAATGTTTCGGCTTAAGTCGAATTGCAAGGTAATTTGTGCAGTGCCTAAATTGCTGGCGGAAGTCATTTGGGTGACTCCAGCAATTTTACCCAGTTGCCGTTCTAAAGGTGTAGTGACTGAAGTGGCCATAATTTCAGGACTGGCCCCGGGATAGCTGGCTTGTAGGTTGATAGTAGGGAAATCAATTTCGGGTAAAGCCGCTACGGGTAGTAAATTAAAAGCCACTATGCCTGAAATACCGATTCCTAACGCCAGCAAAGTGGTGGCGACCGGCCTCCTAATAAAAAAACCAGAAAGGGAAAAACCCATAGCATTCCCGCTAAGGTTAAAAGAACATTCCCGAAGAAAATACATCACCCTATAGCAAATCGCAAGGACAAAATTTTAGCACGGAGGTAGATGAATAATTTTAACCATTTTGAGAAAAATTTTGAATTTCCCAAATTTTTTAACCATAAAAATGATTAAATTGGGATTATTCTTTATTTAAAATACAAGCAATAGGAATTTAAAAAAAGGAGATTTATTTGAGCATTATTTAGGATTATTTCGAAAAAGAGCCAAAGACATGCGACAATTGGAGTTTGTAAATAATCGAGAAAAGTGGTTGATGCGTTGGAAACTTGGAGCACCGAATTCAAGGGTAACAGATATTGCTGCTTTTAAAGTCATTACTAAATTATCTAAGCAAGCAAGTATATTGGGGAACATCTTGGTTATTATAGAATTATGTTTCGATGGAGTTAATGTATTTGAAACTTATGAAGATGGAGGGAATTGGTATAAGGAATTATTCAAAGTAATCATTGAGTTTGAATTAAGTTTTTTTGGAAGCCAGTTTGGAAAGTATATAGCATTATGCCTTTTACCTGAAGTTGGTTGGGTTTGTATTCTGCTTAGGGTAGGTGGAGCACTTGCCATTCCTGGAGGAATATTAGACAGTGCATGTTGGGTTAATCACAAAATAGAAAATTATATTCGAGAACATAAGAAATGATTCGTTATCCTTATGGGCTTTTGTACCTGCATACTTTAGAAATTATAAATTTTTCTCTTTTGGAGATTGGCTTTTTATTATTAAACATTAATTTAATTGCTAATTGTTGGTTGCGATTTCTTATAGTAAAAAAATACGATTCTGAATTTCGTAATCTTTTGGAATATAAATACTTAGATGGTCCTTATATAAGATGTTTTTGTTACACTTTTGGTATTTGTTCTTTTAATTACTTAAAACCAAAAGGTTTTAAAAAGATTTTTGGAAATTATGATTTTAGATCACAAGCGACAAAATTTGAAATTAATTTGTCAAACATTGCTGTAATTTCTTTTTATCTATGTATGTTAATTACTTTTTATTTCTTATTAATATACATCGTATTGAAGGGATTCTGTTGGGTTAAGTTAAAATGCTTTGGCAGACTTTTTTAGTAGTCTGAAGTTTCTGTGTCATAACATAACTCATTAAAAAATAGCTTTTATTCTTCGAAAAGGTTTTGCAAAATCAGAAAACATCAAATAAATCACAGGAGTAGTAAATAACGTCAGTACCTGGCTAACCATTAACCCTGCAATAATTACTACCCCTAAAGGTCTACGTAATTCAGCGCCCATGCCTCCGCCAAAAGCCAAGGGCACAGCTCCGAGCATGGCTACCAATGTAGTCATCAAAATAGGACGGAAACGCAACAGTGCCGCTTGGTAAATCGCTTCTTGCGGTGACTTGCCCTGTAAACGTTCCATATCTAAAGCAAAATCGATCATTAAAATTGCGTTTTTCATGACAATGCCGATTAATAGAATGATACCGATAATAGCTATCACGGTTAAACCTTGACCCCAGACCCACAAAGCCAATAAAGCTCCCATACAGGCTGAGGGTAAAGTAGAAAGAATAGTGAGCGGATGAATGTAACTTTCATATAAAACGCCTAGTAAAGTATAAACAATAAAAATGGCAGCTAAGATCAGCCAGCCTTCATGGGTTAAAGAATCAATAAAAGCTTGAGCTGAACCTTGAAAAGCGGTTTCCAGGCTGAGTGGAATATTTAATTTTTTTTGGATTTGTAAAATAGATGAAATTGCTTCGCCTAATGAAGCTCCCTGAGACAGATTAAACGAAATAGTTGCTGAAGGAAATTGATTTTGTCGAGTTATTAAAGCAGGAGCCGGCTCGGTCGAAGTGGTAGCAAACACGCTTAAAGGCACGGCTCCGCCTTGAGTATTGAGCAGTGGATTATTGTAGACATTATTAGGAGAATTATTGTTTACAGTCAATGCCGAATTAACGGCGCCACTGTTCAGTAATGGCGAATTATTAGTTGTTGAAGCTGTGAGATTGTTATTGAGCAGAGAATTGGTTGTGCCGGCTGACGTGTTCTCGGTGCTGGGTACAGTATTGAGTAAGGTAGTATTAATGAAAATATTTTTCAAAGCATCAGGACCTTGCTGAAATCGTGGTAGTGCTTCTAAAATCACATGGTACTGAT
Source organism: Pseudomonadota bacterium (assembly GCA_018241585.1). Taxonomy (GTDB): domain Bacteria; phylum Pseudomonadota; class Gammaproteobacteria; order Coxiellales; family Coxiellaceae; genus JAFEDN01. The sequence goes on from JAFEDN010000007.1 coordinate 9,097, forward strand.
TTAATTGCGTAAACATAATAGAAACTTGCCGCTGGCCAAATGCATCATATAAAATGTTGTCGATCATCTGTGCCGTTAATCCCAAACGAGAAGCTGTGTCACGGTCAAGGTGAATGCGTATTTGTAAGCCATCACTTTGTTGATCGCTGGCTACCTCTCTGAATAAAGAGTTGCTTTGTAATTTTTTAATTAACAAATTTTCCCATTTTTTCACTTCATTGATCTCCGGTGACCCAATGGTTAACTGATATTGTCCTGGGGTAATCCGGTCATTTAAAGTGAGGTCTTGAGTTGATTGTAAATAAAGTTTTATGCCAACGACTTGCTGCAATTTTTTTTGCAAACGTAAAATAATTTCGTTAGCGCGAACGTTTCTTTTTGACAAAGGTTTCAAATTGATAAGCAGTCTACCGGTATTCAAAACTGCATTGGTGTTATCAATGCCTACGAAGGAAGAGATATTTTCAACCGCGGGGTCTTGTAAGATTAGACTAACTAAATTTTGTTGTTGTTCAATCATGGCTGGAAATGAAATGCTGGCTGGAGCTTGAGTAATACCTTGTATCAGTCCAGTATCTTCAGAAGGAAAAAAGTTTTTAGGGATTAAAAAAATCAACCAGAAAGTAATCGCTAGAATCAATAAAGTAACCATCAATGTGGGACGCCGATGATCAATCACCCAGGTTAACCAACGGCCGTAACCGTGTATCATCCTATTTTGGAAACTTCCCGACGATAGTTGAAATGTTTGAGAAGAACGTAATATCCTTGAACATAACATGGGTGTGAAGGTCAGCGAAATAAAACCTGATAGTAATACAGCGACAGCCAAAGTAACGGCAAATTCCCGGAATAATCTGCCGATGACTTCCTGCATAAATAACAGCGGTATTAACACAGCAATTAGAGAAAGCGTTAATGACATAATGGTAAAACCGATTTGACTGGATCCTTTCAATGCAGCTTGCATTGGTGAATCGCCTTGCTCCATGTATCTGGAAATATTTTCGATCATCACGATGGCGTCATCGACTACAAAGCCGGTTGCAATGATTAAAGCCATTAAAGTGAGATTATTTAAACTGAAGTTTAATAAATACATCAGAGCAAAAGTGCCGATTAAAGACAAAGGCACGGAAAAACTCGGAATCAGCGTTGCAGAAAGATTCCGTAGAAAAAGGAAAATCACCAAGATCACCAATACTACCGCCAATAGTAACTCAAATTGTGCTTCGTGAACTGAGGAGCGTATAGTTAAGGTTCGATCGGATAATAACCAAACCTTGATCGCTCCAGGAAGAGTAGCTTGTATTTTGGGTAATAAAGCTTTGATTCGATCGGCTACCGCAATCACATTCGCGCCGGGTTGGCGTTGAATGTTCATTATCACCGCCGGTGTAGTATTGATCCACGCCGCTTGCCGGACATTTTCAGGCCCGTCTATAGCAGTGGCGACATCAGAGACCCGAACCGGGCCTCCTTGGCTATAAGCAACGATGATTGGTAAGTACTCGGTGCTGGAAAGCAGTTGATCGTTGGCATTGATCGTGTAAGACAATCGCGGCCCGTCAAAGCTGCCTTTGGGGGTATTGACGTTGGCAGTATTCAAAGCAGACCTCAAATCTTCCAAGGTTAATCCGTAGGAACTCAAAGCCAAAGGGTTGGCTTGAATACGAACAGCAGGCCGTTGGCCACCATTGATATTAACCAGACCGACACCTGGTAGCTCTGCAATTTTTTGTGCTAGCCGGGTATCGACAATATCTTCGACTTGAGGAACAGGTATGGTTGAGGAAGTCAGCGCCAAGGTTAAAATGGGAGGATCAGCGGGATTAATTTTGTTATAAATGGGCGGATTCGGTAAATCACTCGGTAAGTAAGTCAAAGCAGCGTGGATAGCTTCTTGTACTTCCTGTTCTGCTACATCGAGGGTGGTGGCCAAATTAAAACCTAAAGTAATACTACTAAAGCCATTAGAACTATTTGAAGTCATTTGATTCAAGCCGGCCATTTGGCCAAATTGGCGCTCCAACGGAGCTGTTACCGAGGACGCCATAACTTCCGGACTGGCTCCGGGGTAGGTTGACACTACTTGAATGGTGGGGTAATCCACTTGCGGTAGAGCAGAAACAGGCAGTAATTTGTAGGCTGCTAGACCCACAAGCAGTAAAGCAACCATAATGAGCGTGGTAGCGATAGGGCGGACTATAAAAGGGCTGGATAGACTCATGATGTTGGATTGCTGCCTTTGGTGAGGTTGACTTTTGCGCCATTAGTTAATTGATCTGCTCCTTCAACGACAACTGCTTGTCCTGGGGACACCCCTGAGGTGATCACGGTATTTTCTCCTTGGCTAACACTAGTAGTAACTTTGTGAAAGGAGACTGTATAACCAGTAAATTGTGCTGGCAGCGGGCAATGGAAATGCAGCCATTTGCAGAAAATATTTTTGGAAGTCTGTCGAGAGTTGGCTGACGGCTGAGGATTAACTACGAACACAAAATTTCCTTCTGAACCCTGTTGAATAGCCGCGGTTGGGATCATGGTAGCGTGGTTTAATGTCTGTACCTGTAAATCGACGTTAACAAATTGATTAGGGAATAATTGCAAATTTTTGTTAGGAAATAACGCCTTAAGATTGACTGTGCCGGTGGTAGCATTTATTTGGTTATCGATGGTTAATAAAGTCCCGGTATCAAGAAGATTTTTCTGACTGCGATCGTAAGCTTTGGCGATTAAAGGTTTACCTGTTGAGATGGCGGTCATGACCTGGGAAATATGGTCTTCAGGTAAAGCAAAAATAACACTAATGGGTTGTATTTCATTGATTACTACTAATCCATTGGTGTTGGTGGTTTGTACAAAATTCCCAGGATCGACCAATCGAAGCCCTACTCTGCCATTAATTGGTGAAATAATTTTGGTATAACTTAAATTGACTTGAGCGGCTTGCAGCAATCCCAAATCCAATTTTAAGGTACCTTTTAGTTGGTTTACGGTTGCTCCTTGAGTAGCGTAAATTTGTTGGGACACTGCGCCTTGCGGATAGAGTTGTTGATAGCGCCGATAATCTCTTAAAGCGTTGCTTAGCTGATGGGTATCCCGTTCCATTTGTCCTTGATATTGCAATACTTGGGCTTGGAAGGGCCGGGGATCAATTTCTGCCAGCAGTTCTCCGGCTTTAACCATTTGCCCTTCTTTAAAGTTGACTCTTAGCAGAATGCCATTAACTTGAGTTCGAACCGTTACCGAATCAGTGGGAGTAACTGCACCTAATGCTGAGAGATAAACCGGCACATCGGCACTTCGAGCTAATGCACTGACCACAGTAATAGGTGCGGCGCTGGTAGCTTTAGTAGTAGTGCAGGAGCGGATCAGCAGAAAGCATGTGATCAAAATTAAAATAATAACGATGAGCAGCAGGTATCTTCTCTGATGGTGTATTGGAGGGGACTGTACCGACTCAGCTTCTGCCATGAATTTGTTCCGTGCATCCTACGTAAAGGAGAATCATAACAAAGCTGTGGTTTATGTAAAAGCAAAGTCTCGGAAAAGAAAAATAACCGTCCCTGAAATGATAAATATTTTAATCATAATAGTAAAATTATAATTTTATTATTTAATTTGGAAGTGTGAATATATTTTTTTATCAAATTGCGCATTCGTTTAGAATTATTTTCTTAGAGAATCTAGTTTTTCAAGGACTTTTTCCATATCGAATTGATGTTTGTTGATGTCAGCCCAAATATCCCCTTTTTTTTCGACTCTGGCTAAGATATTAGTGATATCAAAGCGAGCGGGGGTTAAGCGCTTGGTGACTTCGTGCCACTGTAAAGGCGTAGACACAAAAGCCCCTGGAATAGGTCTCGCTGAATAAGGTGCGGCTACGGTTTGATGCGGGCGATTTTGTAAAAAATCGATATATACTTTTCCTTGTCTTTGAGCGGGTAATCTTAACAGGCTGGTGATATCCGGTATTTTTTCATGAGCTAGAGTGGCAATGATCTCAGCAAATTGCCTAGATTGGTCTGCAGTGTAACGTGCACCCAAAGGGATGTAGATGTGCATGCCGCGTTTTCCTGAAGTTTTGCAATAGTTTGGAATGTTGAGTTTATCTAAAATATGGTGGATAGTTTTAGCGGTAATAGCAACTGCTTCAAAACTAATAGCTTCAGGGTCTAAATCCAGTACGCAAAAGTCTGGATATTCTGGCTTTTGAATTCGTGACAACCAGGGGTTGATTTCAATACAGCCTAAATTTACCATGTAAATTAGAGTAGCTTGATCTTGGCAAACGATATAACGGATTTTTCTTGCTGAGCGCTCGGAATAGAAAGTTTTAGTTTTGATCCAAGAAGGGGTTTTAGGCATATTTTTTTGAAAAAAACTTGCTTCGGTAATTCCATTAGGAAATCGATTTAATACCTGGGCACGATCTTTTAAATGGGGTAAAATCACTGATGCAATATCCCGGTAGTAATGGATTAACATTGATTTGGTAAAATTTTCTTGTGGCCAATAAATTTTATTCAGATGCGATAGCGAGATACGATGATTATTAATGATCGCTATTGCTTTTTCTTCGCGAGCAGGTTTTTTCCCAACTGAAATGGGTTTTTCTTTAGTGACTTTTTGCGCAGCTTTATCTGCTCGCAAACCTAAGAAAACTGGATGACGCAAATGGCCATCTTGGGTCCATTCAGTAAAAGCTACTTCGCAAACTAATTGTGGTTTGACCCAAGTCACCGGCATATTGGTTTTAGGCGCCACTTTAAAAGCACTATTTTTTTGTTTTATTTGATCGAGTTGCTTTTTTAAGCCGGACAAAGTTTCCCTATTCATTCTACCGGCTGTATGGCCAATGTAAACTAACTGATTATTTTGATATATACCTAAAATTAAAGCTCCTAAAAAAGGACGACTGCCTCGAGGAGCGGTATATCCAGTAATGACAGCTTCCTGGCGCTGGCTAGTTTTAATTTTTAGCCAACTGCTGCTTCTTTTTCCAGATAAATAGCTGCTGTGCCCATCCTTGCCCATAATACCCTCCAAGCCTTGCTTAACAGCTATTTTAAAAAAGGCTGCTCCATCCTGTTCGATATGTTCGCTAATGCGCACTCGTTCCATTTTAGGTAAATTTTCTAATAATAATCGTTTTCTCTGCGAAAGGGGTAGAGCTCTTAAATCATGGCCGTTTAACCATAATAAATCGAAAACCATGTAGATCAAATCGCCTTTGCCGGTTTCTTGATAATTTTGTAGTAATTGAAAATGTGAATAGCCGGAAGCATCCAGAACCACCATTTCACCATCTAAAATAGCGTTTAAATTCTTTTGGGATAATTCATCTCTGACCGGCCAATAGAGATCAGAATAATCTTTTTGATTTCGGGTAAATAGTTTCACTTGTTGATTGTTAACATAGGCGATAATTCGATAACCATCCCACTTAATTTCAAAAAACCAGCCGTTCCGGCTAAAGGGTTGGTCTGACAAATAAGCCAACATTGGCTTGACCATTGCAGGCATTTTAGCGTAACGAGTTATTTTAGGATTTTTTTTTTGAAGATGGTTTTTTTTATTGGGTATAGTCTTGCCACTGCGAACTGATTGATCTGCGTCAAGAATATTTTTGGTACTGGCAAATTCATCATTTTTTTTAATCAGCAGCCAGTTATCTTTGGTATCTTTGCTAATTCTGACCAAAGTAAACTCACCTTGTAATTTATGTCCATGCAATATAAAGCTTAAATGCCCTTTTTTTAAATTAGCAGTTTCTAATAAATCATAAGTTCCTTCGTCCCAAATAATGACTGGACCTGCGCCATAATTACCAGCCGGAATCACCCCTTCAAAATCTTTGTAATCATAAGGATGGTCTTCGACCATAACTGCCAAATGTTTATCCTTTGGATTTAACGAAGGACCTTTAGGAACCGCCCAACTTTTTAAAACACCTTGCATTTCTAAACGTAAATCATAGTGGAGCCGCGTGGCCAGGTGTTTATGTATGACAAAACGCAGTTGTGGTGATTTTTTCTTGCCAGAGGTCTTAGGTTCAGGAGTTTTCTTGAAATCACGTTTTTGTTTATATAACTTTAGCCCCATAAGTTATCTCGATTGATTTGCGCGCCTAGCTCGTGGTTTGGATTTTGAACCAGTTTTTTTTAAACTGGCTGTCAGCGCCGCCATTAAATTTTTTGCCTTCGATCGTCGAGGCTCGGCTTTTTTAGTTCGGATCTGAGCCCCTTTTGCTTTGGCTTCGACAATTTTTTCTAATTCTTCGTCATAGGTATCATGTAATGTATTTGGGGTAAATTTACGAGTTAATTGTTTAACTAGAGTCGCAGCCATTTGGATTTCTTGATGTTTTAAGTCGATTTTTTCAGGTATATCAATTTCTTTAAAATCCCGTAATTCCCGGGCATAGCGAATTCTATTGAGAATTAACACCTTACCGACCGGCTTGAGCACACCCAGATGGCCGCGGTTATGAAGCACATAAGTGGCGACTGCAATTTTTTTCGATTGTGCTAATACTTCTCTCAGTAAAATATACGCTTTGGCTGAAGTTTTGGTGGGCTCAAGGTAATAAGGTTTATCATAATAACGAATATCAATTTCTTTTTGATCGATAAATTCAATAATATCTATAGAATGAGTGGGAGTGACCGTAGCTTTTTCAAAGTCTTGTTCATTGAGTAGGACATACTCATTTTTTTCAATTTCATAACCTTTGGTAATTTCAGAGTAGGGGATTTCTTTGTCTTCAGCACGGCAAATCCGCGCATAACGGATCGGAGATTTATCCTTTTTGTGTAACATGGTGAGATTCAATCCTGGGCTGGTGCTGCCATTATAGAGTTTAATCGGTATATTCACTAATCCAAAATTTATTGAGCCATTCCATAAAACGTGCATAAATATTTCTCCTGATTACTTTTAAAGTATAGAAGGTAATTTGGTCCTTTTTTGCATCTATGGAATTCAAGGTTATAATTTAAATATGAAACACAGAAGTTTTGAATTTGTAGATATAATGAATTTTCCTCCAAAGCCGCGGAACACGGGTCTGATTGAAATTAGGGGTCCGTATTACGAAGCCTTTACTGTTCAACAACTGAAAGATTTGTTGGAAACTTGGGGTTATTATATCGATGGATTCAAATTTGCCGGCGGTTCTCAGGCATTATTAGAGCAGAGAACCGTAAAAGCATTTACTGATTTAGCCCATCAACATCAAGTATATGTTAACACTGGTGGATTTATTGAAAGAGTGATGATTCAAAATCCGCAACTAGTCGATCGTTATCTCAATGAAACTAAAGCTTTAGGTTTTGATGTGGTAGAGGTGTCCAGCGGCATGTTTGCACACCCTGATGATTTTCCATTGCATGCTCAAGTGGAAATTGTTCGTAAACTGCAAAAAATTGGTTTAAAAGCTAAGCCTGAAATTACTATTATGGCTGGTGTTGGCGGCGGCGTTCAGGAAATCGGTTATGGTCAAAAAGTGCAATCCGTTAAATCAGTGGAACGTTTGTTAGCAGAAGCCGAACAATTTTTTGAAGCTGGAGCCACCATGTTGATGGTGGAATCAGAGGGTATTACTGAAGGCATTGCTGATCCTAACCAATGGCGTAAAGATGTTATTTTCACTTTAATCGATAAATTTGGCTGTGAAAAGCTGATGTTTGAAATATCCCCTGAAGATGATGAAGCCAGAAAAACCTTTAAATGGTACCTGAAAGAAGTCAATCCCAATGTTAATTTAATGATGAACTCCAAAAACCTCGTCGAATTTAATGCCTGGCGATTGAAGCTGTGGGGCGATCGAACTCTTTGGAAAAAATAACCGTCCACTGAAGGCTTGCCCTATCAAATTTTAATTGCGAGTATCCTGCACAAATATGCCCCGGGCATTTAAATAACAACCATCCTGCTCCCGATGACAGCTTGAAAGGGAGAAGAGGCAATGCCCGCAAAGTGCGAATTGCTGGAGGTTGAATTCACCAAACTCTTTTTATAGAATAATGCTAAATAAAATGTAGGCAGAAGTGTGGACAGTAAAACTCTATTAAATATTTACGATTTAATGGTAAAAAGCCGAATGCTTGAAGAGCGGCTGATTACCATGTTCAAACAAAGCCATGGCTTTTTTTGGATCGGTGGTCCCGGCGAGGAAGCTTTTAATGTGCCTCTGGGGCTGTTGATTAAAAAAGGTCTTGGTTTAGATTATGATTACCTCCATCTGCATTATCGTTCCAGCGCTATTTTAATTGCCATGGGCATGGACCCGCTGGACGCCATTCGCCAAATGAAAAATACTGTTACCGATCCACACTCCGGCGGCAGAAATTTTTCCAGCCATTATTCGATCCGTAAATGGAATGTTACCCCGATCACTTCACCTATAGAAGTACAATACGCCATTGCCATTGGTACTGGAATAGCACAAAAAGACCATGGTGGAGACGCCATTACCATCGTTAATGGGGGAGATGCCGGTACAGCAGAAGGTGATTTCGCATCTTGTTTAGTCTGGTCGTCCCGCCCAGGCAATGAATTGCCGATTTTGATTATTGTAACCAATAATCAGTGGGGTATTTCAACTCATGCTGCTACTCAACATGGTGAAAAAAATATCGCTGATCGTGGTAAAGCCTTTGGTATCAAAAGCCAAGTGATTAATGGCAACGATGTATCAGCCTCTTATGAGGCTTTGCAACAGGCGATCGATTACGTGCGGGCAGAACGGAAGCCTTTTTTGTTAGAAGCAAAGGTTTCCAGGCTCTACGGCCATAGTTCAGCCAGTGGGGCTATGTTACAAACACATGAAGCAGACCCGCTAAGTATTTTTGAGCAAAAATTAATTCAAGAAGGCACTTTAACTTCAGAACAGGCACAAAAAACCAGGCAGAATTATGAGGAAAAATTTAGAGAACTGGCGGACCAAGTCAAAAATGAATTACAACCCGATCCAGATTCAATCTACGATTTTACATATTGGCAACAACGGGGCAAAGGTTGGTAAAAAGATATGGCTACATTAGCACAAGCCATTCGCATGGCGTTACATTATGCCGAAGAAAATCTTCAATTAACCAACATCTTGGGTCAAGATGTCGGGCCACCCTTGGGAGGGGTGTTCACTGCCACTCAGGGTTTAAAAACAGCTTGGAATAGCCCTTTGGATGAACGAGGCATTATGGGTGCAGCCATAGGATTAGCCATGGCCGGACAACGTTGTGTCGCCGAAATCCAATTTTGTGATTACATCTTCAATGCATTGGATTTAATCATGCTGGCCGGAAAAATATGCTGGTCCAGTTATGGCGATTGGAATTTACCAATGACTGTGATCACGCCCGTAGGCAGCGGAATCAGAGGCTCCATTTATCACTCGCACTCATTTGATGCGATGATGAGTCATGTGCCGGGGTGGAAAATTGTAATGCCATCCAACCCTAAAGAAGGTTATGGTTTATTAATTTCTTGTCTACAGGACCCTAATCCTACTATGTATCTAGCGCCAAAGGCGCTAATGTATATGGCAGGTGATGAACTCATTCCTGGAGAACCAGCCGTGGGGTTAAAAGCATTAATTGATAAACCGGTAAATAAAGAAGAAGCAGCGAAATGGCAACCTCGCTGGCCGGAAGACCTGACTGATTACGCTGTCCCTATTGGTAAAGGCCGAATCGTGAGAGAGGGAACCAGCATTACCGTAGTCAGTTATGGCAGAACTTTACAGCTTTGCGCCAAAGCAGCAGATCATTTATTAGAAGAAAATATCGCAGTAGAAGTGATCGATATGAGGACTTTATGGCCCTATGATTGGGAGTTAATTTCTCAATCGATTCAAAAAACTCAGTGCGTGTTATTCGTCAATGAGGATTTGGAAGTCACTAATTTCGGCGAGCACTTGATTCGACGTACCGTAGAAGAGTTTTTTTATCATTTAGCGGCTCCTCCGCGGTTATTGGCCGGAGCGTTTATTCCCGGGATTGGGTTAGCACATAGTTTGGAGATGGCCAGCGTCCCGCAAGTTGGTTCCATCACCAGCGCGATTCGCGATTTAGCGGCCTCAAAGGTATAACATGCAAAACAATTGGGTGGTCATTAAATTTGGCGGCACTAGCGTTGCAACTGCAGAAAATTGGCGGCATATTGCCAGCATAGTTCAACAGCATCGTAAACAAGACCGCCGGGTTTTAGTGGTTTGCTCAGCACTAACTCAAGTTTCGAATAAACTAGAAGCATTATTAAAACTGGCGTTATCAGGGTCATATGTTGATGCACTCAAGGAATTAGAAGCCATTCACCAAGTTCTTTGTCAGGATTTAGGTGTAGATTTTACGCTTTTAGACGTTTGGTTTAAGCGATTGCAGCAGTTGGCTGAAGGTGTCTCTTTAATCCAAGAAGCCTCGCCCCGAATCCGGGCATTGGTCATGGCGCATGGTGAGTTGTTATCAACAACCATAGGAGCGTTTTTTTTACGTTCTCAAAATTTAGCAGTGGATTGGCAGGATGCCCGTGAATTGCTGCAAGCAGAAAACGATCCGATCCAACATCATAGCGCACGTTATTTAATGGCCTATTGCCACTCTAACCCAGAACCGGATTTACTAGAAAAAATTAGCGGCCTAGCGCCTGTGGTGATCACCCAAGGTTTTATAGCCCGTAATTCTGCCAATGAAACGGTCTTGTTGGGACGTGGTGGTTCCGATACTTCCGCTGCCTATTTCGCCGCTAAAATTCAGGCGCAATTTTGTGAAATATGGACAGATGTCCAAGGCATTTTTACGGCTAACCCAAAACAAATACCGCAAGCTCATTTGTTAAGCGAACTCGATTACGACGAAGCCCAGGAAATTGCTTCAATGGGTGGTAAGGTATTGCATCCCAATTGTATTCCTCCGTTAAAGCAGCAACAAATTCCTTTATTGGTGAAATGCACTTTTCTGCCAGAGCACCCAGGAACAAAAATTTCGATTACCGATCAGAAAACTGCAATTAAAATTAAATCTGTTATTTGTAAATATGGTATTTCAATAATTAGTATTGAAACGGTCAGGATGCTGCATCAAGTGGGATTTTTAGCTAACATTTTTAATTGTTTTAAGCAGCGTGGCTTGTCCATTGATTTAATTTCTACTTCGGAATCCAGTGTAACGGTTTCATTAGATAATGTCCGCACTGCCGGTGATGCGCAACTGATTCAATTGTTATTGCAGGATTTATCTGCTTTCGGCAATGCCCAATTAACTGGTCCGTGTGCAAGCGTCAGTCTTATTGGCCATTATATTAGGTCCAGTCTGCCAAAATTAGGCGAAGTTTTCGAACTATTTGCTCAGCATCAAATTTATATGCTATCTCAAGCAGCTAATGATTTAAATCTTACTTTTGTAGTGGATGAGGATCAAGCAGAGCGATTGGCGCAAAAAATCCATGCGTTATTAATTGAACCAGCCTATAGGCTAGAGGAATTAAAAATTGCTGGCCTGGCTTTAAAAGAAACTTGGTGGCAAAAAGATCGCCAACGGTTGCTCGCTCTTATGGAAACCCATCGTCAGCCATTATATGTTTACGATCAAGCCACTTTGCAGCAACAGGCGAACCGATTATTATCATGCCATGCTATTGACGCCATCTATTATTCACTAAAAGCGAATAACCATCCAGATATATTAAAGTTATTTTACTCATTAGGATTAAATTTTGAATGCGTTTCTATTGATGAAGTAAAATATTTATTGAATTTATTTCCAGAAATTAATCGATCTAAAATATTGTTTACTCCTAATTTTGCGTTAAAAGCTGAATATCAGCAAGCCTTTAACGAAAAAATATTGGTTACAGTCGATAATTTATATCCTTTAAAAAATTGGCCTGAAGTTTTTGCCGGTCAGGATATTATTTTACGTATTGATCCCGGCGAAGGATATGGTCATCACCATTATGTTTGTACTGGAGGAACAGATTCAAAATTTGGAATCAGTTTAAATGAATTAACTCTCTTGCTGGAATTACTTGCTCAACAATCCTTTAAAGTAGTTGGTTTACATGCCCATGTTGGCAGTGGAATTTTGCGAGAACAAACCTGGAAAGAAAACTTTCTCGCTTTAAGCGCGCTGATTAGCTATTTCCCTGATATTCGAGTTATTAATATAGGGGGAGGCTTAGGCATTGCTGAGAATTCAGGCCAGAAAAGTTTAAATATTAAGGCGATTGATGATTCTTTATCCCCCGCTAAAGTGGCCTTCCCGAATATCCAGATTTGGATCGAGCCTGGCCGGTTTTTAGTAGCGGAGGCGGGGGTGTTGTTGGCCCGGGTGACTCAGATAAAACAAAAAAATGATGTAATTTTTATCGGTATAGAGACCGGAATGAACTCATTAATTCGCCCGGCGCTATACGGTTCCTACCATGAAATTGTCAATCTGACCCGTCTAGGCCAAGCGCCTGCTATTTCAGCCCATATAACGGGTCCTATCTGTGAATCCGGTGATATTTTAGGTTATTCGCGAATTTTGCCCGAAACGTTTGAGGGAGATGTCATGCTCATCGCTAATACAGGCGCTTATGGCCGAGTGATGAGTTCCTACTACAATATGCGGGAACCGGCCCGAGAGTTTTTCCTAGCCTGATTCTGTATCCTGTAAAGCTAACATTATCTTAAGAATATTTAGTTATTATATTGAATAATTTTTGCAAAATTACCTCAATAAAAATAAATAAATTATGAGCAAAAAAACTGAAAATAATAAATTATTTTTACGGTTCGAAATAGTACCGCCAACCAAGACCATAGGGCTGTCTCATTCTAGCTAGCCTCCCAGATAAGTCGAGTCATAGCCTCATCATGCCCGAATAAGAGCTTCCGCAACGATTTAATGGCCACTTTTGATTTTTTACCAAAAACATTTTGCACTAATTCGACCATGGCCTTTACCGTGAGTTTCAAAATATTCACAACTCGCTAAATGATTAGTCTCTTGAAAATAAAGCTGAATGTCCGCATGTAATTGTCCTGGATTACCTTTAAGTGATAAGACGTAATCTGCTTTTTTATCGATAATTTTTTCTGCGATAGCTTTTGGACACCCCATCGCATCTATAGAAATAATTTGTTGCTCTATTTCTATATTATCCAATAAAACCGGTATTGCCGTTATTTCATTCGATTTATCGGAAACTTTTTCTTGTCCAAAGACGATACCTGACTCAACGCCGTAAGCGTGTACTCAGTGTAAATATAAGTTATTTAGGATACGGAATAAATTGTCATACCACAGCGATAAGGTCTTTTGAGTACTTTAAAAAAGCCTTGGAAGAAAATAAAGATAATGGCAAAAATTTTGAAGAACTTGAAAAAATAGCTATTTCCATGGTTCTTACTCATTCTGAAGCAAAGAATTACCCTCAATCTGGTACTTCAGTTGATAATCGGTGTAAACAGATAATCGCCAGTGTTAATAATAGGATAGATGAAGTTAAAGATTATGAACGATATTTTCGAGAACTGGATTGACAAGAGTTTACTCCTGCAGAATTCCAGTCAGATAGTGTGGGTTTTTTGCCAGTTCTGTTGTCACGTAAATACGAATTTGAGATAGCTTTTGCTTTGGGTAAAATAAATCTGGCAGAAAGATTGTTAGCTGGAATGATTCAATCGATCCAAACGGAACCTTATAATTCACTAAGCTATCCAAAGATAAATAAAATGGTTAGCATTCTTCAACGAGCCCAGCGGCAACTTAAAATTAGAAAGCTGATTAAAGAATTAACAGATTACAGAAAGGATCGGCAAACTGGACTGAAATATGCCCATTGGTATTCGTTAAGTATTTTTAGTTATTCAAAAACCGATAAAATCAGTTTAGTAGATAAGTTGTTAAATCATCTTAAGGGACATCAATTAATGAAACTCAATTATGAAGATTTAAAAATCCTCACTGATCATAGTTTAGCAGATATTTATCGTCAGAATAAAGCTGCTTTTGATCAAGCTTTTAATAACGATCCTACTTATAAACAATTTCAGGAGCCTGTCTTATACTCAAATCTCAAATTTTATAGTGGTTAGTGATAATTGAATAATTTATTCATTGAATTTAAGCGTTAATCGAGTATAATAGGATGCTATGATTGGTTCCTCTAATCTTTTTATCGCTTTCCTTACCTTTGCCCTGGTTAGCAGTTTTACCCCTGGGCCTAATAACACCATGTTATTGCTCTCGGGCGTCAATTTTGGTTTACGCCGTACTATCCCGCATCTATTGGGGGTCACTTTCGGTTTTGCTCTTTTAGTATTTATATCCGGGCTGGGCCTAGGAGAATTATTTACCCGTTGGCCGATACTCAATGAAATATTGAAGTATGGATGCGCAGCCTATCTTTTATATCTCGCTTGGCAAATCCTAAAGACCACTGCGGTTAACAATAATGCAGAAAACAAAAAACCGATTTCCTTTTTCCAGGCCGTGCTCTTCCAATGGATTAATCCAAAGGCTTGGTTGATGGCAATAATCGGAATTACCACGTATGCACCGCCCGATCATTTCGTCTTAAATGTTGCCCTGATCATCGTCTGGTACATCATTTTTGTTTTTTGTAGTGGCGGAGCATGGACCCTATTTGGCAATTGGATTCAGAATTTTTTACATCGCCCGAATTATTTACGCGTTTTCAACATCGTAATGGCTATATTATTAGTAGCGTCTCTTTACCTAATCTTTGTATAAAGTCTAAAAAGTATGTAAAATCTAAAATAACTCATCTTTAATAAATTAAGAATACTAATTGATTGCAAATCACCACCTTAAGTCTTTCTTAATAAAAAACTGTCCTATATTTATACAAGTGAAAACTCAATTGAGATGAGGAATATAAGAGGAGATAAATATGAAAAAGATATTAATTGGTATATGTGCAACGACTCTTTTAGCTGCCAGCGCTGCCAGCTTTGCAGGCACACTCACTTATGTTAATAGAACCAACACCCCGATTACCTTTGTGGTTCAACCTGGTAATGGAACTGAAGGTTCGATCTGGAACTCTTGGCAGTTTTGGAACTGGAACACAAGATATGATTATTATGGCAGTGGTACAGTATTGCCTGGGCAAACTACTACTGTACAAACTCCAGGGCCTTTGCCGTCTGGTACTTTATTTTCAGCTTTCCCGACAGACAGAACATACTATGCAAGTAACTGCGGTATGTTAACTCATGTCTCTGATTCAGCATTCGTTGTAGCAGGTTATAAAACTTACAATGAAAATATTGGAGGCTACCCATATACGGAAGTAGGTGGTAAATTCGGTTGCCGTGGTTTCGTAGGACCCTACATGACCCATCAACCTGTAGCCGTAGTTCGACCCGTTGTGGTTTATCCTCGGCACCATCATCATCGTCATGTTCATGTTGTTTATACTTATTAATCACTTTGATGATCAAAAAGGCGCTCTTAGAGCGCCTTTTTTTTAAGCTCATTTTACAGTAAAATAGCTAAAAAAATCATATTGAGTGCCAAAAATGACTTTTTCTCTAGCCAAAAAGATATTTATTACCCATATAATCTTATTCTCTCTATCAACTATTGCTTTTGCAGAACCATCCGATCCCAATTTTGATTTGGTTTCGCCACAAACTAAAACGCTTTGCCAGCAAACAGATCAAGCTAAGCCTCCCGCCGCTGATATTCCTGATGATCAGCAAGCCAAACAATTAAAAAATTGCGATGCGGCCAGTCTTTATTATGGTTTTACCGGTGCTCCTGATGTTGTCAAAGCCCGCCAATGCGCCTTTGTGACTAAAAATTATGGAGTACTGGCCATGATCTATGCAAATGCCAAAGGAGTTGAGCGTAACTTAGACTTGGCGATCCAATACGCCTGTAAAGCCGGATTTGCTGCCGATGAGATCGAAGCCAGAGTCATGCATCTAGTAGATTTAAAGAACCAGCATTGGCAAGGCGACAACTTTGATCTTTGTGACGACGTCACCAGCGGTTATATGATGGGCGTTTGTGCAGATGTTCAGCAAAAATTAGCCTCATCCAAAACCCAAAAGCAGATGGCAGCAGTGATTGGACAATGGAGTGAATCTGACAAAAAATCTTTTGAACAGCTACTTAAATCAGCTAATCAATATTTTGAAATTCGAGGTGAAAATGAAGTTGATTTAAGCGGCACCGATAGAGTAGCTTCACAACTAGAAGAAGAACAAAATTTAAGAAATGATTTTTACGCTTCTCTGGTTGCCTTTGAAAAAGGCCAATTACCGCAATTCTCTCAAGAGCAAGCGGACAAGCTAGATCAAGACCTTAATTCGATTTATAAAAAAATCCAAAGAGACAGTCAATTTACTATGGGTTCAATTGACCGAGCCGGCGTTAAAAAAACCCAATTGCAATGGCTAAAATATCGCGAAGCTTGGGTAGAATTTGGAAAACAAAAATACCCCAAGGTCACTCCTGAAAGTTGGAGAGCTTGGTTAACCAAAAAGAGGGTAAAAATGCTTCAGGAATTGGCCGGCAGTGACTGATAAACAGCTAACTGAACAAGAAAAAGCCCTTTTTGCTGAGGCAATGAAAAATGTTCGACCTTTAAAATCTTCTTCAAAAATCCTGCCCGCTATAAAACCTAAATTAAAAAATAAGGTTAAAGTGGCTTCAACTTCCCAAACTAGTCAGATAGATCAACAATACCTTCCGGTGGATTTGGAAACATTAGCTCTAGAAGATTGGGTCGGTATTGAAGATAAGATAAGCTTTTATAAAGCTGGTTTACAGCATTCGGTAATCAAGAAATTGGCTCAAGGAAAAATGCCAATACAATCGAGACTAGATTTACACCAGCTAACGGTAGCAGAAGCTATTGATCAAGCAGATGCTTTTTTAAAAAACTGTCAACAGCAACAAATCCGTTCAGCATTAATCATTCATGGCAAAGGTAAAATGTCTCATAAACCTATCTTAAAAAACGCCATAAATGTGTGGCTGCGTACCCACCCCGCAGTGCTGGCGTTTCATACCGCCCAACTAAAGCATGGTGGATCAGGTGCAATCTATGTTCTGATCTCGCAAGCTTCTTCCAAAGTGCCAAACGCGGAGTTAGGGTGTAATTGATGAGACTTATCTGCATCTGGGAGCAATGGTCAGAGCTAGCAGGGATTGAGAACGTATAACGATGATTTTTAATCGAAGTCAATAGCTCCAGCGATTATACCTGGCGCAGCGTTAGGGGCATGGAGTGACTAGACCTCTCGCATAACCTCACTACAGTTCGAAAATTACGTGAACCCCTCAATTGCCAGGATTCCCTCATTAAAATTTAGTGACAATTTGTGGGATGATTGCGGGTTGCGATAGCTGAGAAGACTTAGAATTGTTTGGAAAAACCAAAATAGATTATCTGAGGCTTTATCTACCTTTTAAAGAAAGCGTTCCCAGTGATGATATCCTGAGCGTTTTTTTCGGGCATTAGATCCTGAAATTTTTGAGAGCTGTTTTATAAATGGGTGCAATCATTGTCACCAATGCTTTAAGTCTGAATTCATTACCTGAATTTGATGTGATTTTGTTGAAACACGTCACAACACAGGTCGCTGTTATTTCAATCACTCACGCCTGGTGTAGCCAAAACTTACGTTCATTATAGGGGTGATTCCGGTTTAGACCCATTGCATTGGGTTAGATCAATTTAATGCCGCTATCGGCACCTCTTCTGGTTGCTCTAATTTATCAGTTTTTCTCGACGGCGAATCGAGTTCAAGCATGTCCATACTGCGTTTTTTATCTGAGTGCCCTTGATATATCGAATTGCCCGATACCGACAAGCCTATACTCAGACTTACTTGGGCTCGGTGCGTCTTCGTTCGTAATGTCTGCGTGATTTGATCCGCAATTTCCTCCACTGCATCTTGCAATCCCTCTGACGTCATCTGCGGCTTGAAAAACGCATGCAACCCTGGGCAAAATTTCCTGCAGCCGCGTTCCTTGGTTTTCATCCATCTGTATACTTCATTGCCTATCTCATTGATCAATTGATCTTTTTTAGATTCTTTCATCTCGCTAAAATTTAAGTCCACCTGACGTCTCTCTAACGCACTCAATAAACTTCGCACTGCGCTCTTAAACGCCATCAACTCTTTATTTGTAATAGCATTCATAAAGTGAGTGATCTTGATTCGCTGAGCAATCTCCTTCATCACCGGACGCACCACTTGACGCTCATACTCCGTATCGGCTTGACCCAACACCTGCATTAATTTCTTATTTGCAAGCCTTTTCATGCAGATCTGTAACAGAGCAAACCCAATCCCAATCCCTCCGGAAATCATAGCCCCAATAACCGTTTTCTGCCACGTCGAAAAGCTGCTATCTCCAACTGGCGACGGCGACAGGACATTTATTGGGTTAAAGAATATACTGGCCGGTAAGCTGGCGCTTTGTAAGCCAAAGGCTACCACCGATGTTTGATAACCTGGCGTTGCCGCGCTACCGTCTTGCACAAACTGCACCTGACTTTCGAGTAATTGTTGTTGACTGAACGAGGTAATCCAAGTCTGCGGCTGGTCAATTAAACTAAAATGACCGTATTCGATATTGCTCACATAAAACATCGTCTGGTTATCTAATGCTTGACCACTAGACGGTTCCTGAGCCGATAAATATCGATTCGATAATCTAGCCGCCTTGCCTTGTGTGACAATTAAGTAATTATTCACTAATTGCGGAGCATATACGCCTCGATTCGAAAATAACACATCGGCAGGAACAGGCGCACTGCTTAATTCTGTAGGTATAACAATTGCAGTAATTGTATAACTGGGTGAGACCAAACTACCATCTTGAGTTAATTGAATATCCCCCGCCACCACATCGGCCAAGGTAAAATTACTCACAGGTGTTTGCATAAGCTTTGAGGTAATCGTAGCGTGTTGTAAGTCATTGACTGATAAGTTGACTTGGTTAGGGGCAATTCCGATGGGCATAGTTACATTGAGCATGTTCGGGGTTAAGGTGATCGTACCTCCAGTGGTGATATTCAGCGTATTTTCCGTGATGATTGGCGCACCGATAAGCACAATACTGGCCAGACTGGGCAGAGTTGACTGTATGCCATCGCTGGCTAAAACCCAATAGCTAGGCGCTTGTTTATCGCCAGAATGAACAAATTCAATGTCGCCATTCAGAATCTGGGCTTGGTTAAATGAGGTGATATTTTTACTGCTATTTTTGCTTGTTGGTGTCGTTGCAAAATAGCCATTCTGCACATTAGCTACTGTGAAAACAATTTGGCTATTGTTAACACCTGAATCAAGTGCTTTTAAATTATCCAAAGTTAAAAGCAATGTCTGGCCATTGTTTAATGTCAATTGATTATTCACAATAGTCAATGGCACAGTAAAGCGAATATTCACAGCAGAAGGTCCTGTCCACGCAATACCCGTGGAATAAACAGATATATTGTAATTCGGCGCCGCTAAACTGCCATCATGTACAAATTGAATAGTCCCTATAGAAACTTGCTGCTGTGTAAAATTCGTTAACATTACACCAGGTGAATAGGTTGTTTCAAATTGACCGTGAATGACGCTACTGGTTACAAAAATCAAAGTATTATTATTATGGTTGCGATCATAAGCCCCTAAATACGTCGAATTTAAAATAATCGTCGCACCGACAGAAAGAAATAAGCTGTTATTGACTAAAATCGGCGGCGTATCACCAAACACTACGTAAGTGCGACCTTTATTACCACCAGTCCCAGTTGCACCAATTAGCAGGTCTACTATCCCATCGCCATTAATGTCGCCACCAGTACTGACCGGACCACTGTAATCATAATCTTCATCATTCAGTTTAAACCCATTGATGCCATCAAGGCTAGATAGAGATATCGTTCCACTACTACCTATTCCTGGGCCACCAAATACTACATAGCTGTGGCCTTTATTACCACTTGCAAAAAATGCCCCTATTACTAGATCGGCATAACCATCGCTATTGATATCCCCGGCAGCGTTAACAGCCCAAATACTGTAAGTGCTATTATTTTCGCCATCGAGTTTAAAGCCATTGTCGCCATTTAAACTGGATAATAAAATATTGCCACTCCCCACGACCGAGCTACCAAACACCACATAGCCACGTCCTTTAGTGGTACCGTTAGGATAAGCATACGCTCCGATCAGCAGATCGGCATAACCATCACCATTGATATCCCCAATAGTGCTAACAGAATTTCCACCCCAATCACCATTGTTTTCAGCATCGAGTTTAAAACCATTAGTGCCATTCAAACTAGATAATAAAATATTACCAGTGCTACCTACTCTCTGCCCGCCAAATACCACATAACTACGACCTTTATTATTCCCGCCGGGATAACCCCCTGCTCCGATCAGTAAGTCGGAATAACTATCACCATTGATATCTCCAGCACCGCTGACTGACCAGCCACTATAATCATTATTATTTTCGCCATCGAGTTTAAAACCATTGGTGCCATTTAAACTTGATAATAAAATATTTCCACTACGACCCACTCCTGGGCCACCAAATACCACATAGCTGCGGCCTTTATTATTACCGCCAGGATAACCTCCTGCTCCA
>JAFEDN010000080.1 GCA_018241585.1 Pseudomonadota bacterium
GTCGGAGACCCATCTTATCACAGGGAGGACTCTAGGGCTATGAATAAAGAGCTAGTCTGACAAGGTAGTGAGAGGCGCAAGCCTGGGGTTTGAATCGTGAGAGGAGAACCCTCCTGAAAACCGAAATTCAGGTGAACGCTAGAGAGCCAGTACGGTAAACACAGGTGAATTTACGCACAGATCGTGATGGGTAACCAGCGAAACCGGCTGATACGCTTGAACCAAAAGGTACGAAGAGTGGCAGGCGGATGGTGTAATGCCGACTCGTGATCAACATCTCTTCCGGTCGAGAGTAAGCACCTAACCTGGCATAACCCGCTTTGGGAAACGTGGAAACCCTGTAAAGTTCCTAATTTTTTAGGTAGATAAGCCGTAAGGTTTAACAATGACTTTGCAGGTTTGGGATGGCGGAAAAAGCCAAGGCCGTGTTGTAATGATGCGGATACCGATTAGTTTTTTTTCTTGAAAAAAAAATCGGACACGAAAATGGGCCCACGTCCGACTGGTTTTTATCGCAAGAAAATTTGGATAACCGTTTTATGAGGAAAAGCAAATGACGGCGCCGATGACAATCGGAGCGGGTGCGTCCTCAGCCGAACTGACTATTGGTAAGCCCCTAATAATCCCCTCTTTTTAGAATAAAAATAATTTGATTCAATGGTTTTACTGATTAATTAAAGGAGGTAAAACCAAAGGACTGATCAAGAAGACGTTGAGCATATTAGCTATACCCGTAGAAAAAACAAAACCTGTGGCCGAAGATTAGATACTTCAAAGCTTCCTCGAGAACAACAACTGCACGATTTACAGGCTAGTGAAAAAATCTGTTCTTGTGGTTGCCAACTTAAAAAATAGGTGAAGATGTTTCTGCACAAATTGAGCGGATTCCTGAGCAATTTAAAGTGATTGAACATGTCAGACCCAAATATGCTTGTCCTCGTTGTGAAACCATTAAAACGGCTCCCAAGCTGGAATGTCCCCTCCCAAAATGTATGGCGACATCGGGGTTTATGACCGATGTGATTATAAAAAAATATGAGCATCATTTACCGCTCTATCGTCAATCTAAGATTCTGTTACAAGCTGGTTTAGATATTCCGGATAATACCTTAGGTAACTGGGTAATGGGATCAGCAGAAGTGTTAATGCCTTTAGGAGAAGCCCTGCAGCGGCAATTTGAAAAGATCAGGATTTTACAAGCAGATGAAACAATGGTCAAAGTATTAAAGCCGGATAAAGAAGGCTACCTTTGGGCTTATCACAGTTGCGAACACAACAATCGATTTATTGTCTTTGAGTTTAGCCTGACTCGAAGTGGCGAGAATGTAAATCGACGGCTGAAAGACTATCAAGGTCTACTTCAGACAGATGACTATAGTGGTTATAACGGGCAAAGGAAAAAGCCCGGAATCATTCATTTTGGTCGTTGGGATCATGCCAGGAGAAAGTTTGCCGAAGTCATTAAAATTAATGGCAACAATAAAACCGGTAAAGCGGGAGAGATGTTAGAAATCATTAATAAACTCTATGCAATAGAAAGAGAAGTCAAAGATAAAAGCTTTATGGAGCGCAAGATGCTGCGCCAAGAAAAAGCAAAACCTTTACTCGAACACATTCATTCAAAACTACAAAAAAATTAATGCGCCCCCGCAAAGTGCATTAGGGAAAGCGGTGCAGTATGCTTTAAATCAATGGCCTTATTTATCGAACTATATTGATTACGGTGAGATCGAGATTAGTAATTGTTGGATCGAAAATCAGATTCGCCCTTTTGCCCTAGGCAGGAAAAATTGGTTATTCGTCGGAAATGAAGTCAGTGCTAATAAGTCAGCTCTTCTTTATCGTCTTATTCAAACATGTAAACTGAACCAGATTGATCCTCGTAACTATTTAATTTATGTCCTTAACCATGCACACAAAATCCGCCGGAAGGAGATTGATCACCACGGATAGGAGATAAAGGGAAGCCCGGGAAAATAGACGATAAAGGATACGAGTTAATCAAAAAAACGATCCCAAAAGACCCGACAGTCACTCTGGGAGAGTTATCCGAAATATTTTATAAAAAAAAGAATGCGAAAGATATTATTTTTTTGGATGAATCGGGTGCTCATTTACAAATGGCGCCTTGGTACGGGAGAGGATACCGAAAGGAATGGGTTTATTATCCGGTTGCTTTTAATCGAGGGAATAGATTAACGTTAATCAGTGCGATTAGTTTTGAGAAGATTATTGCGGCTCGTGATGGCGAGTGGAGTGCTAATGGAGAAATATTCTTAAATTTCATCGAGAGATGCATTTGCCCCATGATCAAGAAGGATCAAGTGGTTGTGATGGATAATGTAAGTTTTCATCACGTAATAAAAAATCTCTTACGCAAATCAGCAGCCACAAATTTAGTTCGCTTTAAAAAGGAAATTAAACTTGCTTTTGAAAGCGTGCATAGTAACGAATTAAATCATTGGTTTCAACATTGCGGATATAGATCATAATTTTAGAGAAATGCAATAAAATTGCCGAAGAGATTCAAGCAAAAACCGGCATTTTATATACCGTTTGTATTTTAGGACATACTCAACGCGGCGGCTCCCCTACCTCACTCGATCGCAAAATAGGGCATTAATGGGCGCTAAAACGGTTCAGGCCTTGGCGGAGGGAATCACCCAAAAGATGACGGCTATTCATGGCAATGAAATTGTCTTCATCGATTTTCCTAAATCTGATCGCCCCACTCAGTTTTTTTTCCGATGCAAAATTATTAGAGTTCAATAGTATTCTCTGCAACGTTACTGACAGTGGATACTCCAGTCCTTAACTAAACTCAATGAAAAATGAATCTTTAGAACCCGTTTGAAGCGTCTTACTATTTACCCATTGGGTTATTTCCAATAGATAATCCCATGCATAATTGGTTAACTTTTTTTCTTTACCAATGATTGCAACATAATTTTTTAATGTTGAATCAGGGGATAACTTTCCGTCATTAATTAATAGCACCATCAAGCGAAGAAGATTTTCCGTATCAGCCTCACGCTTAGATTCCTGTACTAACTCTGCCACAAAATGTAATGGTGGTTTTTGTGCAATGAGTGCTTTTTGAATGTTTTGTCCCGAGATAGGGAGATTTCCTTGTATCGCCTGATGTGAAATCACTCTATATTTACGCAATAATAATTGGCTATAGAGAAAACTAATATAAATGTGTGGGCTAGAACTGGAGCTGAAATTTAAGCTAAAGCCAGAACCGGAATTCGAATCAGAAGCTGAAGTTTGTAAATCCACTGCGGCAGCGGTTGGCACTCGTTCCACCAAATTATAATGATCTCCAGTAAAAACAACTTGTACTACGCCATTTTCAGCACTAGCTCTCGGTTGTCTTTGTAACCCATAAGGAAAATGTACATTCCGAATGTTAATACCGCGAGCTTTCCAACTCTTCAATAAATCCAGGCTCAATCCCTGATTACCATACTTATCTACTAAACATCGTTCGTAAAGGTCTTCCTCTAACGCACTCTCCGTCACTAATCTTTTTACCTTAAACCAATCACAATATAATTTTAAGGAAGATGGGCTATCCAGATAATTTTTTAACAATTTTTCATCCGGGTGTCCCTGAGGAGCAAGTTCCGGAAGGATCAAACCCAGTTTTCTAGTTAGTGCCCCACCTAAACTCAGTGAATCGACGCCCTCCCGAGCGGCTTTATCCAGCGCCTGTCTTAATTCACCCTTGATTAAAGCGCGAAAATGCTCATTTTCTTTATGTTCTGGTGATCCCACAATATTTCTTAATTTCGCTAACATGGTATCCCGTGAACGATCCAAGTTAGCTTGTTGACGTATTTGTATATGAATACCACATAATTCTTCGATAATAGGTATTTCTGCTTCGCCCCCCCATACACCTGAAACACTCAGCAAGTGTCGATAAAGTTCGGCATTTTCATAATTAGTTTCCAAGTTTCCAGATAGATACTGTTGACGAGCATTTCGAAAATCGTAAAATAAATTCATCTTAATCTGAGGTGAGCGTAACAATAATTCCGACATTTCATCATATCGATCCGCTAAAAGTGGAATTAATCCCATATTGACGATATTTTCTACTATAGTTTCATCTTGTTTTTTAATATCTAACTCCAATTTTCTAACCACGGCATTCCTTAATACGTCTGCATCTACTGTTTTAAATTCGTTTCTGCCAGTGCCTAAAATCTTCTTTAGCGTTTCATAAATAAGCTGTTTTTCTTCTAGAGGTAACCGTTCTATTCCTTGAGCCATGGCGTTAAACGTGCAATTACCATTACTGGCGACGTTACTTATCTGAAAAGGAAATAATGTACCCTCCTGAAAAAGGTATTTAGCTTCAGGATTTATAATGGCAGGCTCAGTGGGCTTCAATAATTTTTTGACTATGGCAGGCCCAGTTAGTCTTAACTCATCTTTTTTTTCAGATGACCTTTTAACATGAAACATTGTCTGGCTTGAACCGAACTTTACCTCTAATTGAGAATCTGAGGTTTTAAACAACTGAACATCCTCTGTGGACAAAGATAGCGGGTCTTGGTCTTCTGATAAATTGTCAACGCTTGACTTTGTCTCTTTAGTTTCTAATTCTTTTGATGCATCATCCTCTGCAAAAGATCGTAATTTAAGAAAATCTTCTCCAATTTCGTCTTTATCAGTGGATTCATCATTTTCTTTAGAAGATTGTAAGCCGAGAAAATCCTCTCCAATTTCATCTATACCGATTGGTTCATCATTTTTCTTAGAAGATAATAAACTGAGAAAGTTTTCTCCAATCTCATCCTCATCAGTTGGTTTATCACTCCCCTTAGAAAGGGGTAAACTCAAACCACTGGAGCTCTTATTAATTCCATCAACTTTACTGGCAAGTTTTCCAATTTTCTCATATACTATTTCAATTAGACCGATAGCGTTGGTTATTTCTGAATTTGCAATCCTAAAATAAATTTCATCTATTCTTCCTGAAATATCATCAAGCTTAAAATCAGATAAATCATGCTCGGGTGTAATATTCTCTTTAATTGCATTAAATGTAATCTTTAGAGCGTTACCTTCACCCATGACTCTAAAAAGATGGCGAAGATCTTCATATGCATCATCAAGATCTGAAATTTTTAAGTGGTCATTTCCTAACATTAACAGTAAATTAGTCGATTCCTCCTTAAGTTTATTAATTGCAGACTTTGAATTCTTATAATCGGGATATTCCTCAGGATAGTTTCTTATTCTTTCAACTAAAGAGTCAGTATCACTCAAAACAATATAAAACCTGTTTAAATCATGAAAACTCTCATGAAAAATTTGAGTAATTTTTGTAAAATTTTTATAATAAAAAGATTTACTATAAAGGAATCTATTTATCAAATCTCTATGTGGTGATGAAACTTCTTCAGATAAAAAAGTTTTAATTTTCGTAATTAACAATTCAAATAATTCTCTGGATTTATACTCATTGATAAATGAAACACATATATCGTTAACGTCTTTTGCTTCTGATCTAATTATTGCCTCTATAGATTTTTCAAATATTTTTTTCCTATATATATCAACGTCAGAATCCTCTAATCCATAGATTTCTTTAGAACGTAATACGAATCTTAAAAAATTATTTATCCCTTCTTCAGATATATCTAGTTTTTCACATACAGATTTTATCGCCTCCTCTAATAAATAATTGCGTTGATCAGATTCTGCTTTTTGTTGCCATTGCCACAATTTCAAATATTCAAATACAAAATCTTTCCTGACATTAATATTTTTTTCTACCCTGGATGTAATGAAATTTTCATATCTTTCAAAACCAGATAATTGGGTACCATCCAGCAATCTTTTTGTAGAGTTCATCTCTGCATTTTTCGTTAATAAAGTGGTAAAAAATCTTCTTCCTCCAATTAGATATATATCATCTTCTACAACTGTTGCTGCCACATCAAGCTTTCTGCGTAAATCTAAATTAAATCTATACTCAAAATTGTCAACCATTTCTTGATCATAATGCCAATAGATTAATTTTATTTTGTTATTTGCTACCATGATGCGTTGATCAAGATAATCCATCAATTTCTCAGACATATTACAAAAAGATAAATCAATAACCCATATATTAGCTAACTCCTCTGCCGTCAGGTTTGAGAGTATAAAAAGTGGATCTGGAGATAGTGATAAATCCAGAAATTTTTCCTGTTTAATTTCATCTTTCTTTGAAGTTAAGATTTTTCCCTGTGGCATTTTACGATAACAAAAGAAACTTTCATAAATACCCTCTTTAAGCTCCCTATTGGCTTTCTCATATCCCAATTGATGAGCAATGAAATCGCTAACAATTGGTTCCTCTCTTCCACCGATCATAATAAAATCTATGTTATTTTTACCGATTTGTTGCAAACAAGTCAACGCTTCAAAACCATTATCCAGCACACCGCGGGTGATTGATCCAGAGAGAATAACAACATTAACCACATGGGTGATATTTTTTTCTTTTATAATACCTTTTAAAAAATCATCTATTTTCGTTAGATCATGCATTTTAAATTCACAGTGTTCGAATTTATGATCATGTTCGCTCAGCAGATTGTCTTCACAATCTTCAATATTCTGAGGATATGCATCAATTCCATAAAAGTTAATTGACTTTACGGGTAGTTCTGTTTTAATTCTTCGCGATAATTTTACAAAAAAACGACCATCACCACATCCTCCATCGACAAGCTCAATGTGCGTTTCTTTTGTGAGTCCTGGGAGAGCAAACAAATATTTTATAAAAAAACTGTGAAGACCAGAATAAAACAAACTCACGTCTCTTATATAAAATATTTTAACTGGTGTATTTTCCCAGTTTGGCCTGGAAATGTTTTTCCTTTTTTCAAAACTGCTAATACGCCTGGTTCTATTTTCTCGACTCCACCCCTGTAACATGGTATAAAACCCATCCTTAACTTTTCTTATGGTTGTACTATTATCTTGAAATTTAATATATAAAAATCCGTGGTGTTCATTGCTATAGGAACAGTCGAAGGCCATGATTTCTTTTACAAGTTTACTTTCAAAAACGAGGTGGTCCTCTGATAAATCCATGAAATCATAATACTTAAAGTCAGCGCTATCCGGAATCTGTTGTCTTATCCAGACCGGTAGGGATGTTTCAGACTCAACATTTCTGCTGAACAAAACACTAATATCTTTTGTAGGACCAATGCCTTCTTTTGAATCAACCTCTTCTTTTAGATCAAAGTCTTGCAGATCTAACTCTTGTTTTTTATTCATGTTGACAGGCCTTAATAATTAAATTAAAATGTTATTTGCCAAACGATCTATTTTAAAAAGATAAACTTAAGAAAATATTAATTTTTGTACAGTTTATTATCTTTTAGGGAAACAAAATATGAAAGAATCAAGATTAGCCGCCAAAAAAGGGGAACTAGACACTTTAAAAAGATGGTGTTTAGAAAACCCTGATGAAATTCACCGTTCAGATCCTATAAGGGGACAAACCTTATTACATATAGCCGCCAAGTATTGCCAGCTACCCGTAGTCCAGTATTTGTTAACTTTGGGCTTAAAGGTCAATGAACCCGATAATAGAAAAAACACTCCGCTTGGTTTATGTCTTCAATCCCAAAATAAATTGGAAGAAAAAGTGGGTATTATGGAGCGCTTACTCGAAGCTAAAGCTGACCCTCTTACTGAAAATTTTGAATATCGATCACCTTACATGTCATTTATGAAAATGTGTGGTGATGCACCTGGGGAAGAGAAGCGACGATTTGCGGAGCGGCTAACAGCAATCAATAGACTGGTAAAACACAAAATCACAGAACGAGCAAAAACCGTAGGTCCGTTTTACCATATCCAAAAAACTGGAAAGGTCCAGTTCTTCAAAACCCAAGAAGAGCTCACCAGAGACGCTACCCCTACTAGAAGTCCTGCAGGAACTCCCCCAGCAGTTTCAACTCCTCCTAGAACACCCTCTCCCTCTCTTATTAACTCCTAAGTCATGATTGCATGATCTGTTTTTCGGACTGGCATCGGACGCTATCAGAGAGCCACTGAAAAAGTCCGCGCGCCGGTTTTTCATCTTCATTCTAAAGGTATTTCGCAAAAGGATTCAGTTCAGGATCTGCGCTGTGGTAAATCCACTATCGAGCGATGGTACCACTCGGGCTATTTAGCCGTCCCTGAAATATTCACTAAGCATAACAAACCTGTTCAATTTTCAGTAAATTAATAATTTTATTAAGATTAAATGCGCAGCCTGATAAAAGAGCATTCATCTTATCTCCAGTCTTCCTAACAAATAATTTCTTCCTAAACAAAAATCATTTTTTAAATGGCCAATGACAGGTTCAATCGCTGATCTACCCTTTAATAATTTTTGAAATTTCATCGGCAAATTCTTTTTTCCTGAAATATAAATCGTAACATCTTGATGATGTTCTTT
>JAFEDN010000081.1 GCA_018241585.1 Pseudomonadota bacterium
TATTAATCGGACAAGATTCTCAGGAATATTTTAAATCGAATGACATCTTGGATGTTTGGTTCGATTCCGGTGTCAGTCATTTTTGTGTTTTGATGCAGCGGTCCGAATTAGGAGTTCCAGCTGATTTATATTTTGAAGGTTCGGATCAACATCGAGGTTGGTTTCAAACTTCGTTATTAACAGCCGTTGCTATGAGAGGAAAAGCGCCTTATAGAACTGTATTGACTCACGGATATGTAGTCGATTCTCAAGGATATAAAATGTCCAAATCCTTAGGCAATGTGGTTGTGCCCATAGAGGTTGCTAAAAATTTGGGTGCGGATATTTTACGGTTATGGGTGGCTGGAGCAGATTATAAATTGGATATTAATTATTCCGAAGAAATTTTAAAGCGCACTGTCGATGCCTATCGCCGCATTCGTAATACTATTCGCTTTTTATTAGCCAACATCTTTGATTTCAATCCTGGAAAAGATTTATTGCCTGGTGAAAAATTGCTGGCTTTAGATCGTTGGGCCATCAGCCAAACGATTGCTTTACAACAAGAAGTTATGGCTGCCTATTCTGATTATAGTTTTCAAACGGTATATCAGAAAATTCATAATTTTTGTAGTGTACAGATGGGCAGCTTTTATTTGGATATTATCAAAGACCGTCAATACACTAGCTATCGAACTGGCATTCCAAGACGTTCAGCGCAAACAGCCATGTATCATATTTTAGAATCTTTAGTTCGGTGTTTAGCGCCGATGATCAGTTTTACTGCTGAAGAAATTTGGCGATACATTCCGGGTGAGCGTTGCGAATCGGTATTTTTAAGCGTTTGGTACGATCGGTTTCCGTTTTTTAAAACTGGTTTGCAGATTGATTGGTCATTGCTGATTCCTGTACGTGATGCCATCAATAAGCTTTTAGAACAACATCGAAGGAATGGTAATATCGGCTCGGCTTTAGATACTGAAGTCATTCTTTATGCTGAGGATAAATTATTTTCTGAACTCAGCCATTTAGGGGATGAATTAAGATTTGTGCTGATTACCTCCTCAGCCCAAGCCTTGCCTTTAAATCAAGCTCCAGCAGATGCTGAGACCACTGAAATTCCCAGTTTGTTAGCCAAAATTGTAGTATCTGACAATCAAAAATGTGTACGCTGTTGGCAACGCCGGCCCGATATCGGAAAAAATTCCGAACACCCCGGTTTATGCGGGCGATGTGTGGAAAATCTGGAAGCCCCTGGGGAAACGCGTCGTTATGTCTAAAGAAAAAAAAGAAGCAGAACTAAGTCGCATTCAATTGTGTGAAGAAATAAAGCGTTTAAATAAAGATATTGATGATATCAAACATAAAAACACCGTGAGTGTAGGCATCGCTTCGTATACTATTTTTCTTTCCTTGTATGCTATATATCTTGCATCTCAGAAATTTAATCCTTATATTTTAGCATGGGAAGATTTCATAAAACCACTTGTTGAATCTCGTTTACTGGCAAGAAAACGCTATATCCATAGCCTTTATGAAACGTTGCAAGAATATCAATTCCCTGATTATTATCAGCATAGTTGGTCGAAAGACCCCAATTATAATATTACTGTTCTTAAAAAATTACCTTTTAATTTGGATGAAATAAAAGTAAATAACACTCAACATTTTTTGTTTTATTTCACCAAGCTGCTAGATCAATGTGGCAGACTTTGTCAGGATAATTATCAAAATGTCAAAGAAGTGATTGGTTTATTACCAGAATATTTTTTAAGTCCTAAGTTTTTGAGAAAAGCAAAGCCCATTAATTTTGATGCTCGTTTATTGCCGCAAATTAGCCATTTAATTGCCAGGTATTTTGAATTTGGCGATAAAATCGCTGAGGAATGGGCGGGGCTAATCAGCTATAAAACCAGTGATTTGGCGATACAAATCAATAAATTATTGTTTTTGGTTATTAGTTATTTAACCCATCCGTTTTTATTAAAAAAATATTGGCGTTCATCAAATGAAGAAAATTTATATGCTATTCCCTTGCATTATCAAGGCAATCATGAATTAGTGTTGATCAGAAACAAGTTAGCTACGCAACGCGAAAAATTAGTAAAAAAAGAATCGGATTACAAATCTTATCTCCAATGGTTGTTTAGAACTTTCCTTATAATAATAGGGGGTTCGGTTTTGATAACTTTTTTACATGGCCAAAACTTTAATTTTTTAAACTTTGAAACGATTGTTTTGGAAATAAGTTTTCTTTTAGGAATGTTTTGGTTTAAGGGTTTTCAATGCGGTTCGGAAAAAGATAATAGAGATAAAGTTGCAACAAAGTTAGATCAATTAAAAAGATCGCTGGGTATTAACAAAGAGTTTGTTTCGGTACAAAAAATAAATCTTTCTAAGTCATCTTTTAGTTATCTGCTACTTTTAGCCAAAGGCAGTTCAAAAATGCCTTCGCATATAATTTTTACAGTTTTACATCAGTCCTTGTTAGATGCAGCCATTTCTTTTAACGCTGCCGGTCAGGAAGTAGTAATTGCGGCCGATGCTTCGGTCACTGCTCTTCAAGGAAAAACTTTTAGCAAGCGTTTTATAGATTTGCTGCAGGTATCAGCTACCCTGCAAGCAATCAACCACCAGTTTAAAAGGATCGCAAAGATATTGGCCCAAAGTACTTTGGTTAATTATACCAGAATTGAAAGCGGAAATTTATTAAATAATCAAACTGAATCTAAATTTTATTTGTATGGTGAAATGAAAAAAACAGGAAGGGAATTAGCTAAAATATTTCTAAAATTTAACCGGGATACTGACTTGTTTCACGAATTTATGGTTTTAACTTGGCAACAACCCCTTACAGATCGTGATTTAAAATTATTGTTTAAAGCATTGCATGAGCTGATCGATCCTCCGGTAGTCGGGCATTTAATGACTAGTTCAAAACTGTCAAAAAAAAGAAAAGTTGTGGTTACAGAAGCAGAGCTTGAGGATATTCCTTTTACCCCAACGCCAGAGTCGATCACTAAGGTTATCCAATGGGATAAAGACAATATTTACCCGGCTAATCCCAATATACAACCTGTAGCTGGAGTCATTAATCGTTTTATATTATGGAATCTGCCAGTTTCATGTTTTGGGGGTGATGCAAAATTGATGGAGCATTATCGAGCAAAATCTACTAAGATGGCTCCTCATGGGAAAGGCGGGCAAGGAATAAAAGATTTTGCTTATCCGGGCGAGGATTTTCACACTGGAAAACGTGGGCTTTTTAGTTCTAATATAAAAATATGTGGTAGGAATATAAATGATCGTGTGCTTCTGTATAGGCATCGAGAACAAAAAACCGGGGCAACTCTTTATGTAACTGGTGGTTTTGAAAGAGGCATACATTAGATGAAACAAAAAATTTTCCATTTTAGAGAAGCGGCGGCTTGGTTTTTAGTGAGTGCTTTGGTAATAGTTTTAGATCAATTTTCGAAATATTTAGTCATGAATTATCTATATGTAGAACAACCGGTCACTTTGCTGCCATTTTTTAATTTAATATTACGTTATAATCAAGGAGCCGCTTTCAGCTTTTTAGGGCAAGCGGGCGGCTGGCAGGTATTATTTTTAAGTTTAATATCGATAGTGGTCATCATCATCTTATTGATTTGGTTGTTGCGTTTAACCTATCCCAATAGCTGGATTGCTTGTGGAATCAGCTTGGTGATTGGTGGCGCTGCAGGAAATTTAATTGATAGATTACGTTTCTCAGTGGTGATTGATTTTTTTGATTTTCATGTTAGTAATTGGCATTATGCCACATTTAATGTGGCTGATAGCGCCATTGTGGTTGGAGTGATCATGCTGTTATTACATACGGTTTTTTACCATAAAAAAGTGTAACTATCAGTCGGTAGATTGGGCGTTCCCATCTACCCCGTGAACGATTACGCGTTCTGCGTTTGCAAATTTATACCTCCGAGCAGTGACCAAAAAATTAACTCCAGCAGTTGAAAGAATTGCCGGCGCCACTAATCATTTTCTCTCCTTTTTCATTGATTAATAAACTTTGGCATTGTAAGTCGGATTCTGCTTGATGACCTTGCGGAATAGCAGCAATGAGATAAGTGTTATCACCAAGCGATTGCAAACTCATCATATACGAATGGTCATCTGTAAAAGCGCTGACGCCTAAGGCTTCAAGGGTGGCTCCTTGATAACTATCATATAAGCTATAAAAATTCTCAAGTTGACTGGCGATGTAAACTAAGTTAATAGCTGCTTGATTGCGCCGTGCTTTAACTAAATGGCTCAAATATAAAGGATAAGAGACAGTTAGTAGAATGGTTATAATAGCCATGACAATTAACAGCTCTAGTAAAGAAAAACCCAGCAATCGATTCATATCAGT
The DNA here is from genome assembly GCA_018241585.1 of Pseudomonadota bacterium. GTDB lineage: Bacteria > Pseudomonadota > Gammaproteobacteria > Coxiellales > Coxiellaceae > JAFEDN01. The sequence goes on from JAFEDN010000081.1 coordinate 4,373, forward strand.
ATTGTTGCTAATAAAATAATTTTAAACAATACCGTAATCTTAGAAACTTTGATTGACAGGGTTGGCATTATCGAATTAGGCACGTTGAAATTTAATGAATTCTATCGTCGTCCTATCAGTCCTTTTATAACTTATTTCGGGAAACAATAACAGCAGATTCAATTTCGAATTTTATTGCCCGGCAGTGGCAAGAACCTTTCAATAACATAATCCTGCTTGACACTCTTTCTTTTAACCATCATGAAGAGTTTCTTGTTCTTGAGTTAAATCGGTTAATGCGGTAATTTGTTCCAAAGAAAAACCTTTAGCTAATAATTTCTTAGCTATGGCAATTTTAGTTTTCTTTGCTCCTTTTATTTCACCTTGTGCTTCAGCTTCTCCTAACAGCGTTTTTTCGATACTGATCGCATCCCAATACTTATCATATGCAACCAATTCCTCTGGAGTATAAGCTGCTTCTTCTGCCAGATCGAGCGCCTCTTTGATGTCAGGAGTTTCCAGCCACTCTTTCGGCGCTTGGTTGGTTTTTTCATTTAACTCGGATATAAATCGTAGCCACAATACCTGTAGTTTTTTTTCTCGTAAATTTTTGGCTTGGAATTTTGGCAGTTCGATAAATATCATTTGCAGGTCTTTAATTTCTTTAGCTGGTTTCTTCACATTGACTATTTTATAATGATGATACCAATCTGGTGCTTCCTGATCGAAAGTGGTATTGATCAGTCCTAAACCATAAACTGGTTTAAGTAAATGAAACTGTTCGCCTTTTTGCAGTTGATTCACATACGCTTTACTGCCGTTAAATAACATCCGTTGCATAAAACTGGTTGTCCACTGAATCTGCATTTCAACAATAAAAATCTGTCCTTGCTGATCTGTGCAACGTACATCAACAACTGTATATTTAAAAGCAGGGATCACCGGAACTTGCTCGCTAGGCAAATATTCTAAACTCACAATGAAACTATCTTCCGGTAAGGGTAGCACCGCATTCAGAAAACTTTTCAACAAATGTGGATGCTGGCCAAAGATTTTCTTAAATACTATATCGGTTTTTGGGTCCAAATATCGAGGCATAAATAGTAACTCCAGCTCTTTCTTTTAAAGATAAATAAGTTACTAAACCATAACAAAAAACATTATCTCTGGACAACACCGTAATTTATAGTTTGCTGCCCCGGCTTTCGCCGGGGTTGAATTTAATGATAAAGAGAAAAATCACTTTTTTGAATGACATTTAAATACTCACCGATTTCATTAACCCATTCTTTCTGTCTTGGATTTAAATTGGTTTTTTGTTTCCAGCTTAAGTAAATAGTTTGATAAGCAAAAATTTCGTCTTTCATTAAATAATTTTTTGGATCAAGTTTATAATATTTTTCTTTCAATAAATCTAATAAAACCGGTATTTTACTTACAGAGGATTGCCATTCCTTAAGTATTGCTTGATCATAAATAAAAGAGTGGACCATAACTACCTCCTGAGTTTTTTAAGGATTAGGTATTTCATAATACCGTATTGAAAAAAATAATATGCAAGCTAATTCTTTTTAAAGATTAGTTATTTCCTTATGTGAATGTAGGAATAATTTTTTTTTATCTGAAATGTTTGTTCCCAAGGGCAAAGTGTTTTAATCTTTGAGCATATAGCTCACCGCTGAGCCTTCTCTACCCATTTTGCCAACTTTGATCAGCAAATTTAGTTTCCCAGTAATAGTATTGCGAGAGGCGTTTAAATGTTTTGCAGCCTTCGCTTTGAATAATTTCCCGGCCCGGCATCGAGGAGTGCATTGGGATCATTACTTCCGGGATATAATTTTTTTTCATAAATTTCCACTAAAAGGCTTGGACTGGCCATTACTACAATGGTTGGCTTAGTTTTTTTGTAATCTAAATAATTGGATACTATCTTTAATGATATTGTTTTTAGTATACTTATTCTGTTATATTTTTTTTATTTGGTTATTTATTGTCTGACAACAATATAGAGAGCTATTCAATGTTCAATTTTAATAAGGATCAATTAGGCATTCAAGGCGTTACTAGACCATTACTTAAAGAGCAGTCTGACTCCGCGGACCAAGAAATTCTCGCTCTAAGCCGTAGTGAAAAAAGCTGGATATATTTTGCACTAACAATTTTTTCATTTGGAGTTGGAGCAAATGAGTTCTCTGCCGCCGGTTTATTGCCTCAGTTTGCTGATGCATTTGAAATCTCTAATACCCAGGCAGCCTATGTGCAATCAGTTTATGCGCTGACGGTAGCCGCGATGGGTCTTCCTGTGACTGCCTTTTTAGTAAATCAACCTCGGAAGAGGGTGCTGGCGGGGTTATCTGTAGTCTTTCTTGCTGGGAGCGTCACGAGTGCTCTTGCTCCGAATTATCCATTATTAATGCTTGGCCGTATCCTTTCGGCCTTGCCTCATGCTCCTTTTTATGGAATTAGTTCGACAATAGTTAGCTTAATGAATCCAGGGCAGGAAGGTAAAGCCATCGCTATCATTTATTTGGGAATGACTCTTGCCAATATTGCCGGTACTCCTGGAGCAACATGGCTAGCGCGCCAGTATAGCTGGCGTTTCTCTTTTTGGGTGCTTGCCGGCATAGGAGGGTCTGGATTATTGGCTATTCTGGTTTCTGCAGTAGGTAAAATTCCAAGGATAAACTTGGATATTTTGGAAGAATTCAAGGATTTTATTAAAGATTTAAAAAAGCCCGGTGTTTCGTTAGGCTTATTGGCCATAGCCTTTGGGTTTGGAGGTATGGTCGCTTTTTCCGGTTACATTGCGCCCATTATGACCGATGTGGTTGGGTTTAGTGATAATGACGTTCCCTGGATAGCAGCTACTTTGGGTATGGGTTTTACCATAGGTAATTATTTAGGGGGAAAATTAGCAGACCGCAATATTAAAGCGACACTCTATGGTTCATTAATGAGCCTTGCAGTCACGTTGGGAACAATGGTCATTATGGAGAAATATCCGATACCGAGTGTTATTGGGGTATTTGCGTTAGGTGCTTTTGGGTTCGGCAGCGCTGCTCCGTTATCAAGAAATGTGATAGCGAAGGGAAAAACAGATTCAATTTTAGTGTCGGCAAGCACAAATGTTGCTTTCAATGCGGGTATAGCATTTACTGTTTGGGCAACCGGTTTGGTTATTGATGCTGATTATGGATATCCATCCGCGGGCTGGATGGGTGCAGCCTTTACGACAGTTGGGTTAGTGATGGCAATAGCAAGCAATTGGTTTAAGCCGGAAAATGAGTTGAAACAGATTGCCGCTCAGTCAAGTGAGGTCAAAAAAAGAGAGCCGGAAGCAAAAGCAGTGAAAAGGACCAGCTTATTTACAACAGTGGTGAGTTGGTTCAATTGTAATCGCGCCGATTCTCAAAGAGATCAAACCACGTTTAGCCCATCAATGAAGTAGAGATTCAACAAACTTGACCCTCTGGTCATACTACCATACTACTGGGGAATATCAACACCAATTGTCGACGATGTTGCATGAGGAGGTAAGGGATCAGTGAAGGGCACAACATTTAAATCGCTACTATGACCAAAGCTTTGAGTCCAAGTATCTGTTTGACTATTGTAACTGAAATATACCTTGAAAATAGTAGAAGTGAAGGATGAAGTTCCATATACAGCATATTCTATACCCCCTTGGGAGTTGCCACAATTAGCTTTATAAGAGATGACAACTGTCCCAGGACCAGAAGTATTAATACCACCAATAGTGTTTGGGTAAGAAGGGGCATTATAACAATACATATTATACCATCCGAATAAAGTAAAAGTTTTATCCGTGTAATTAGCAATATTAAAAGTTATTGTAGGGCTAGCATAAATACTGGTACTTATACAGGTTAAAAACGTTGTTATTATAATTAATTTTTTATTCATTTTTTTCAGTCTCATGTTTATTTTTTTATTCAGTTTATATAATTATAGCACTAAAAAAAGTACCAGATGACTGTACTAAAAATTAACAGCAGTTTTCGCTGAAGCAAAAATGAGCTATCAGCTCCTATCCTGATGAGGGATCGCAAGGGAG
>JAFEDN010000082.1 GCA_018241585.1 Pseudomonadota bacterium
CCCTATCCCATAAGTACAGTCATTAGCAACATCATTATAGTAATGATTAACTAAATGCTCCCTAGTAATAATTTTACTGATTCCAGACGAACTAATGTGCATTCCCTGATTCATCATCCCTAATTCCCAAATTTAAAAAGCGCCGCCGGATGGAAAGCCTCTCATTTTTTTTGGCATGTTTATACTAGAATTACACTCAACCAAATTAGCCTCTAAGATTTTCATCTCTAACTCTTTGATTTTATTATGGGCCGTACAAGGATCGAACTTGCGACCCGCTAATTAAGAGCCATATGGCAAAGTATAATGCCTCAAATAGAATTTTGGCAAATTTGTAACATCTCAATAACCTCGGGCACTTACCCCTGCAAGGCAGTCTGTTGAATGAGAGTGGGAAGCCAGAACCTGTTGCCTTTTACGGTGACGATCCAGGAGGTAATGCCAAAAATTAATCTTCAATTTCAGACACGTTTTTTCAAACTCGCAAAGGTATCTCGACATTGCTTTCCATGATCACTTCGAGTGCCGCCACTGATCTTGCGTTTTTTGACATATTCTCGAATATCTACCTCACTTAAATTATTATGTAATGGCAACTCCGGATAGGTTAATACTAACAATAATTCCGCTTTATTTTTCTTCAGCCGCTTCAGCACATTATTTAACAATTGGTAGCAGGTCTTCGTTGAACATAGAGCATCAAATTTCTGCTCAATCTCATCTTTTAAACTGATTTCATCAGGTGTTAGTTTATACTTCTTGAATAAAGCGTAAACTCCCCAAAATAAAGATCGGACATGTGCTGTATCTTTGGTGGGTCTCTCATTCAGTGGAATGAGTTCGTTAATTTTTCTCTCAGCATGAATCCAATATAATCCGTCTAAATATTTTTCCCAATCACTCAACCCCCTCCATTCTCCAGGGTGTTTGTTCAGTAAATTGCGCGGCATAACAGGTAATTTATGGGTCTTCAGGTAATTTAAACTATTCACATCAATCCTATATTTCTGATCTCCCATTTGCAGAAGCTCCAGAAAATTTATACGGCTTTTACTTCCCCTACTGGAAAACCACGCAAATAACTCACTTCCAATATGCGTGCAATAACCATTTTCCCTTGATGACGGGCTCGGGCATCATCCGCGTGAATATAGGAAGAGACAGAAAGACCCCCAAAACTGACAACCACAAATCAATTCACTCGGTAAAAAAACGTGAGTTTTGGCTAAGCAATAGTATTGTCTGCTAAAAATGGAGTATTTGATAAATTTAAAGAAGGTTTTTTAGGTTGCAATGAATAATCCGCTAAGGCACCAAGAATATTTACCAAAAAATTCCAAATACTCCGATGTCGGCTGTGCCCAATCTGGCTGATATTTTTTAATTGATCATTCACTGTCTCGATTAATGTTCGCTTACGTTACCCGGATGCGCTAAATGAGTTTGAATGCTATCGGCAATTTTTTTAAGCTCTTCAATACGGATAGGGCGAGCGCCGCGCATCTTCAGAACGCCTTGCGTAACACCAAGGATAACTGGCGCGGCGAGAATCAGTTTTAACCATCGAACCTCCAGTCCCGCCAAACTGCGGACTAAACTGTCAATGCCTTTTTGACTAGAGCCAGAAAAAATGGCCTGAAATTCTTCAAAATTCGATTGTCCGGTGTTGGCCAGTTCTCCTAAGCGATACGCCAGCATCGCGTAAATAAAATAATGCACCGACTCTAACAATCCCATCTCTACACCTTGCACAAAGCCGCGCACCGCATATGCTTTTATCAACCCCCAGCTTGTTTTGAGTAAGATAGTTCGCTCACGTGGCCTAACGCGATCATCACATTTTTGCTGGGTTTCTATTCCCACATCGGTTAACGATAATAACGGCCACTGTAAATGTTTTTCGATGGCATGATCCAGGCTGCTCCATTTCACCGAGGAAAAACAAGAAAATTCTTGCTGATAAAGTTTCAACAGTGCGGTATGGGAAATTGGGGTTTGATCGATATGTTGACGAGTGATGTCAAGTGATTCTAAAAATTGATATAGCTCGGCATACTTACCATCCGCCGCTAAAGACTGATATTCTACAATAGCCTTTTCATCATCACTCTCCGTCTGCTTAATGACATCGGTCTGGATAGTGCCAGAAGTGGACAATAACATGACAGATTGACTAGAGAGTGGATCATGGGTATCACTCACATCGGCAGCGGGTATTTGACTGAAAGTGCGCAGCCCAATGTTGATCTCTTGATTGTCGTTATCATCCACTATCGCGTCCCCTGGAGCCAGTAAAGGCTGCAAAGCACTAGCCGGAGGTATTAATGAGGGTATGGGTTCACGATCCATGCGAATCTCTCATTTTATATTTATCAGTTTCGCACAAAGTGCGAAACTCATGCAAATAAAGAATAGCAAAACAGTCGTTGTGCTGTATACGGAGAAATGCCTATTTCACGTCCAAATTGTTTAACCTGATTTCTTGAGCAGTCAAATTTGCAACCAGCGGTACGAAATTGTTGCAGCAGTGGTGTTCACAAGCCATGCAATTATCAATTTTATTTCAATCGCTTATGCTTTCCTTAGACGAAACTCACGTTAAAAAAAGCATTCATATCCCAATTGTGCCACAAGCTGTGGTGCAATTGCAGTCGGGACATGTTTCTGTTTTAATTAATCGGTTGGCGGTAGATAAAAATAAATTTTGGTTATCTGTGGAATCAGCATGATTTTATACTCCCAGCCAGTACTTCAGTTGTTGGGTATCCGGACAAAGCAAAGAGAGTTGCAATCCGTTAGGTAACACCACTTTTAATGATGCCAACGGCGTTGGACGTAACTGAATGGGTAGAACAGAAGGGTCAGTATGACCCAGGGTTTTTTGTTTTTTCTTCTGAAATTCTAAATGATAATAAGAAAACTGCGATAAGACTAGATTATGTTTCTGACAAAATTCACGGCGGGATAATCCATTGCTCGCTGGTTCGTCTATCCATTTTTGCCAACGAGCTCGTCGCTCTTGCTGTGCGTTCATCGCTATATCTCCTCAAGTTAGTTAAAAATATAGATTGAACAAAATTTATTGATTGATAAATATTTTTTGTTGCCAACTTTTTTAACAAACCAGGTTGCCCGATATCAAAAAGCCTAGTTGAGCCTAGTAAGGCCTAGTTGTGTCCTGCAAATCTCCTACACCTTTCAATTTGCTAATTACTAAAAGGTGCTTATTTTAGAAAAAAACCTAGATGCTAAAACAAATAAATAGTACAAAAAATAAAAGATTCTTCTAATAGACTCTTTTCAATATTATTGCTATTATAAGTTGGTCGGCATTCTAAATTTGTATCTCATAATATAAACCCATAAGAATTTTAAATGACATTGATTTTTATGGGAAAGGAGAATCAAGATATGGAATGTATTGAATTAAATGAGAAAATACAAGATTTTTCAACCCCTAATCAATTAAATAAAAATAAGAAAGAGATAATTTTTAAAAAAAATTCAATTGTACTCAGTTCAATTATTAACAAAATAATTACGGATAGAAATATTTATCAAGCTTTGCTGACTACAAAAAATCAATTAGATCAAGAAAATGAGTATAGTGGGCCGGTACGTTGGCGAAAATTAATGGTATCCTCAGGCATAACCCGGTTGGATTTACCAACTAGGGTTGGAGGTTTAAACTGGTCAAATGAAAAAATGGCAGAAGTGTTTGCTATGTGCGGGATCATTGACCTAAATTTGCGGGATGTGCCAGGTGGTGGACACGGTAAATTGTTGTTACACATAAGATCAAGAAAATTCGATGAAATATTAACAAGACTATCAAATTCAGATGAATTTATTGGTATCGCAATTACTGAAGAAAAGGGAGGCTCTGATCTACATGGCTTAAGTACTAGAGCCATACCAGTAAGGGACGGTTATATTATTCAAGGCGAAAAAATGCACGTTGCTAGATTACAAGAATCAACTTATTTTGTGGTGTTTGCTGTCGTCCAAAGAAATTTTGAAGGTCAAAAGTTAACAGCTTTTTTGGTACCGGTGAATACTTCAGGTATTCATCATGAAAATTTAGACACTATGGGTTTTCATGGAGTTTCTTGGGGAAAGTTGATATTTCAGAATGTTTTTATTCCTAGTCACATGCGAATTGGAGGGGAAGGCGAAGGTTTTTCGCTTTTTGCTAAACATTTTTCTTATTGGCGGTGTGCGATGGCAGCAGCCGCTATTGGATGTGCTGAAGGAGCAATTAATCAAACGATAACATGGCTAAAGGAGAGACATGCATTTGGTGGTCCCATAGGCCGATTTACACATTTACAACAAGAATTAGCTTACCATTATTCACAATTAAAAATGGCTTGGCTTTTAGTTCTTGATGCTATGAAGAATATGGATAATAAACAATCCTCTCTCATTAATGCATCAATGGCGAAAGCAGAAACCTTAGAAATTGCGATTTCTGCTGTAAATTGGTCCATGAGAGTACATGCAGCCAAAGCTTATAGTACAGCATTGGATTTAGAAAAACGTTTACGTGATTTGCTAGGATTACGGATCGCCGACGGTGTTACAGATGTTTTACGTGGTCAAGTTGCTAGAAACTTACTTGGCGAAGATATATATGAAATGTCTCTCAATAGACAAGGATAATGAGAAGGGATTGCGCGACATTTTAAATGCTATTAAATTATAGTACATAAGGATAATATGGCTAATGATCTGTAAAAATTTTTTGACATTTAGTCAAGCATTGAAGCTTTAATTTAATAGCAGCTTCAATGATTGCTTAAAAAGCAAGGAAAGCGTTAAAAATTTTTTAGGAGGAATGAAAATGCCTATAAGTGAAAGCTATTCTATAGAAGATGCACTTAAACTGGGGCTGGTTGAAGCAGCTGAAACCTCTCTACTCTCTCCCAGTATTCGAATTATCCCAAAAGAGGATGATGGTAAATCTTATGGTCCTATAAGAATTGGAGAAAACACACGAATTCGCGAAAATACTGTCATATGCTCAGGTGTTCATATTGGATCAAACGTAATAGTTGGTCATATGGTTATTCTTAGAAAATGTGTGAAAATTGATAACAACTGCGTAATTTCTCATCTTTCTAATATAGAGCGGGATACTATAATTGGAAAAAATGTGCGTGTTTCAGCACTCACCCATCTTACCGGTGGATGCATTATCGAAGATGATGTCGAAATTGGGGCTCGTGTAGTTACTATAAACGACAATCAGCTAGCATGGGGAACTAATCCAACTTTATCTGCACCTATTTTTAGAAAGGGTTGTAGAGTTGGTAGTGGAGTGACTTTGTTGGGCGGTGTGGAGATTGGCTCATATGCATTGATTGGTGCTGGTGCAATTGTTACCCGTAATATACCAGAAAAAGTCATAGCATATGGGACCCCTGCTTATGTGCAAAAAGATAGAGTACTTTAAAAATTTTAGTTAAATTAACTATCTAAAAAAATGGAGTATATTATGGCTATAATAAGTGCTTTCGCAATCATTAAAAATGATCTAGGTGAAATTTTACTTTGTCATCGTCGAGACAAAGACTTGTGGAATCTACCAGGAGGTGGAGTTGAGGTGGGGGAATCACCATGGGAAGCGGTTGTACGTGAAGTTCAGGAAGAGATTGGGCTTGTTGTTCGAGTGAATCATCTTACAGGTATTTATTCAAAACCAAATCATGATGAGCTATCGTTCTCATTTCAATGTGAGGTAATTGGAGGCGATTTAATTCAAACAGATGAGGCAGATGAGATTGAATATTTTAGCATTGATAATTTTCCCTCTAATACATCGCAACGTCAAGTTGAAAGAGTACAGGATGCAATTTCTCGACCAAATATTGTGATATTGAAACAGCAAGATGTCGCTTTGAAAAGTCGATTTAGATCAGCTAGCGCCTCTTCAACTATTGATATATTATATCCTATCGATTGAAGGAAAATGCAAATATTACCTAACTTTTCTATGATAATCAGCGCCCTATGGCAGGATCGAGTTTTTCGTGATGCGGAAAATTTCTACCCTACACATATGATATCACTGGTTGACCCAGAATATTCTCCATCTACTTTATTAACCACATTTACCAAAAATTATTTATTAATAAGCGCGAAAGATCGAACGGAAGCCTATGATAACAGTATCCCTGAGTCAATAATTTTTGAGCTTGTAAAATTTCTTGATGAAACAACTTCTTCTTCAAAACAAAGCAGTATTCGCCTTCTAATACATTGCCATCTTGGGATCAGCAGAAGCCCTGCTATTGGTTACGTAGCTCTCTCTCGTTTATTTGGTTATGGTTTGGAAGAAAAAGCTTTCTCCACTTTATTAATGTTGACCAATAAACCATGGCCTAATCATGGAATAATTTCAACCGTTGATCGATTGTTAAATTATAATAATTCTTTACTTACACCCTTAGAAAATTACCGTAAAAAATGGCCTCTTCGACACCAAGCATATCGACGGCTAAATAAAAAGTTAAATCGCATACCAGGAAGTTTAAAAAATGAAAAAAAATAACTCAACACGAATCAAACTGCATCAATTAGTGGAAACTGGGAATCGCGTTTCTGTTGATGATCTAACATTGGTTGTGATAAGTATTTTTAAAGCCCTTGGATTATCTCAAAATGATGCAACTGCTGCAGCAAAGACGGTAATATATGCTGACATTCGAGGTATAGATTCACATGGCGTTTCGACAATTTTACCTCGATACGTTAACGGCTTTTTGGCTAAATCCCTAAATCCGAATCCTAATATTACTGTAACCCGAACAACTAAAACAGCAGCTTATATAGAAGCAGATAATGCCCTGGGGGGAGTAGTTATGCCAAAAGCGATTGATTTGGCGATTGAAATTGGCAGAGAATACGGAGTTGGGATAGTCGCCGTACGCAAAGCAGGTCATGCCGGCGCCTTAGGCTGTCATGCTCTTCGTGCTACTGAAAATGATATGATTGGATTGGTAATGGCGGCAGGGAAAGGACTTATGGTGCCCCCATTTGGTCGTTCACCATTGTTAGGTACAAATCCAATTGCTTTAGCGGTTCCAACAAAAAAAATGCCAACATTTGTTTTTGATGCAGCTACCACTACTGCTTGTGGTAATAAAATTCGTCTTGCAGAAATTCTGAAAGTATCTCTTCCTGATGGATGGATTTTTAAAGAAAATGAAAAATCCGATAATATCATACCCACTTACTCTGAAGATTCCTTGCCTCCATTATTGCCTTTAGGTTCATCATATGATTTAGGTGCACATAAGGGATTTGGATTTGGTATGATGGCTGAAATATTTTGTAATACACTTGCTGCGCAACTCTCTTTTGTTGATTTGGACCCATATGCAATTGGACATTTTGTTGCAGTATTTAGGGTAGACACATTTGGCTCTATTGAAGATTTCAAATCTCGAATGGATACCCTTCTTCAAGCAGTAAAAAATGCACCTCCTGTTGATGAAGGCGGTCGTGTATTCTATGCGGGATTACGAGCACATGAAATGGAATCGCATCGTCGAAAATATGGAATACCTCTTCAACCATGCGTACTGGAATGGTTTCATGAAACGACAGCTCGCTTAAATTTGCCATGTAACCTCCCGATACCTGTATGTTAGCGGTTCATATGTTTTGTTCAATTTTAGTGCGATGATCTTTTTCAATTTGGTTAACTGCCACTTGAACAAAACCGATGATTATTGCTATGAATTACGTTACCTTAGGTCTTCAGAACATTCATAAATCTTTTCATTTTTATCGAGATGTTTTTGGATTAAAACTCTTGTGCCAATGAGACCTTTAACATTTCTATCCATTACCAGACATAGATCAACTTGATAGATCACGCAATGATTATATTAAAATAAACCAGGCCGGAATGCTTAGTAAACAACCATTATCTTTTGAACAAATTGCAAGAGAAGATTAATGAAGGCATGAGTATAAAAGAAACACATGATTGTTTAATAAATGTCAGTTTTTTTTAATTGTTCCAAATAGTTTTTCAGCAGCATTTTGGGAATTCCGAACATTCAATTTAATATCGAGCCATCCAAAGTTGCTTCCATCCCATGTATCCACCTCGAGTTCTTTTCGTGAAATTTTCTTATTGTTTCCTTTATCAAGAGCATAATCGTCCAGATGCTCGATAACGTTGCGAGCTGTTTTAATACTTGGCAAAGCCGTATCAAAAATAGTAAGCACATCCTCTACCTCTTGCCTCATTAACTCTATAGTAAGCCCCCAAGAATCCCACCCCATTCTCTCTTAAAATTTTATTGACTTTTAAGAAGATTTTTA
>JAFEDN010000083.1 GCA_018241585.1 Pseudomonadota bacterium
ACTGAGTTCCGGCTTTGCCGGAGCTCAGTATCCAAACCAGGAAGCAGCTCACGCTGAAGCGTGAGCTGCTGTAAATTGAAATTTCTTGTTGACAAGATCAAGCTTTTCAGTATGATATGATCAGAATTTTTATTCACCAGGGGTGCTTTTAGTAAATTCGTTTTTGCTTAAGGCTGAGAAATACCCTTAAAAACCTGCTCTGGTTAATGCCTGCGGAGGGAGTGTGGAAGATTATCAAGAATAATTTTCATCGATTAACGTTAATAACAAATAAAGGGGAACTGCCAACTCAGGCTTATCTTAAATTTGTTGAGCTTTGTGTCAATGCCGGCGTTACTTGTGTACAGCTTAGGGAAAAACTATTATCCCGCAAAAAATTGCTGTATTTTGGTCAATCTTTAAAAAATCTCTTAGATTTAAATAATATTCCATTAATTATAAATGATCACATCGATCTTTGCGTTCAACTGAATGCCGCAGGCGTTCATTTAGGCCAATCAGATGGTGATCCCATTAAAGCAAGGTCTATTTTGGGTTCAAGCAAACTGATCGGTTTGAGTGTTAATACCCTCCAGCAGGTGCAAAGTTCAAATTTTTTACCTTTAGACTATATAGGCATAGGCGCAATTTTCCCGACTAAGAATAAGTTTGATATCGAAACGATTTGGGGGGTAGCAGGTCTGAAAAAAGCCCTTAAAATAGCCGCTCATCCCATTATTGCTATAGGAGGTATAAACGAAAACAATATTTTTTCGGTGATAAATTGTGGCGTGCAAGGTGTGGCTGCAATTGGCGCCTTTCATGATGCAGCAGACCCATACTTGGCAACAAAAAAATTGATCACAATCATCAATGAGGTAAATAATGCTGGCTAAAATAGCAAAAGTTATATCTGATATTAAGCAACAAAAACCATTAATTCTTAACCTTACTAATTTTGTCACTATGGATTTTGTTGCCAATTGCTTATTGGCGCTTGGTGCTGCACCCATTATGAGTGTATGTAAAGAGGAAATGGCAGAATTGATTTCATTATGTTCTGTTCTCTATATCAATATAGGTACATTAGATGCTGCTTTTATCGCTTTAATTAATCAAGCAGTAAAACTTGCTGTTCATTTCAATAAACCGCTGTTATTAGACCCTGTGGGCGCAGGAGCTACCAAAATTAGAACGCAAATTGCTAAGGACATAGCACCTTGTTCAACAATTATCAGAGGTAATGCCAGCGAAATCCTAGCATTAGGAGCACAAGCTCACTTAACTAAAGGGGTTGAGTCTACTCATACCACTGATGATGCCAAAGAAATTGCCAGTGTTTTAGCCTATAAATATAAAACAACTGTTATGGTTAGCGGAGCAATTGATTTTATCACCGATCAGACTAACTCATCACAAGTTGCTTATGGGTCTGCTCTGATGCAGAAAGTTACCGGCATGGGGTGTGCCATGACTGCTATTATTGCAGCTTTTAAGGCGGTATTAGCGGATTCATTTGAGGCGTGTGTTGCTGGTGCGCATTATTTTGATCTTTGCGGAGAAATAGCCTCTCAAAATAACCCACACCCGGGTTCATTTAGAAGCGCCTTTATAGATCAATTGCATATTGCAGATTTTGCATTAATGAAAAAGATATATGATCAAAGAGCAAAATCGTGAAGTATAAATGCTTGTCTATAGGAGGATTTGATGGTTCTGGCGGCGCTGGGATTCAAGCTGATCTAAAAACTTTTTGCGCAACCGGTGTTTATGGTATGACTGTGCTGACGGTATTGCCAGTACAAAATACCTGTGGTGTAAGGAGTTGTTATGATATTCCTCTTGCATGTATAGCACAACAACTCCAGGCTATATTTGAAGATATAATGCCTGATGCTATTAAAATTGGCATGCTATTCTCTGCAGAGATTGTAGAATTAGTCGCAGCGTTCTTAAAAGAAAATGCTATAGGTATACCTATTGTGCTTGATCCTGTGATGGTAGCCAAAAGTGGCGATACCTTACTTAAAATGGATGCTATAAAGATTTTAAAAACTCAGTTGATCCCGATTGTTGATTTGATAACACCAAATTTACCGGAAGCAAAGATTTTAATATCTAGCAGCGATAACCAAAGTATATTGGCGCGCAAAATATTGAGTCTTGGCTGCAAAGCGGTGCTGTTAAAAGGCGGCCACGAAAATTCAAGCACTGCAGATGATTTATTTATCAATTATCAAGAAGAGCAATTATTGTCAGCCAGAAGGATAGATTCCAAAAATACTCACGGCACTGGCTGTACACTTTCTGCCGCCATTACCAGCTTTATAGCGCAAGGATTTTCACCCTTAGAAGCTTGCAGAAAAGCCAAGGAATATTTATCTGATGCTATTCTTTATAGTAAAAATGAATCCATAGGAAAAGGTTATGGCCCTGTGCATCATTTTTATTATTTATGGCAATATTTGTAATCATTAGCTTTAAGAATTGCGGGGCCAGTCACTGTTAACGCAAGGGTGTAGATGACTTGCAAACAACTCATTTATTTTTTTCGCGATTTCTGTCAATATTAAAGTAATTAAAAATACTCTTTAACGAAAATAGGAAATCATGTTTTAAAAAATGATTAGGACAATTTTATGCAAAACTACTCATCTCTGATTTCAGATTACATCTTGAGAATGGAACAATGGGCGGCTGAATCCACACAGCCAATAACACCGAAAGATTGTTTAGCGTACTTAATAAAAGATTTTGAAGAAAAAAGAACAAATGAAAAAAATCATCTATTAAAACCAGGCATCTTTTATCAAGAACGTCGAAAATATATTTCGTTTTGCCATGACAATCCAGTCAATCAGGATTTTAAATTTGATCAATTTTTTAATAATCTTGACCAATATACCGAAGCTAAAGTATCTGTTATCGAACTGGAAAAGGATCATTTTTGCGCGAGAATAGTTGCTTGGCTATATTGTTTTGAACCTGATTTGCGTTCTCTATCAATTAATATTCCTGAAAAATTTGAAACTGCCTTAATTAATTATCAAGTCAATCAATTGGCTAACTATCTCAAACAGAGCAATCTGGAGATTTGCCGGGCAGCGTGTTATGCAATAGAGCAGTTTGTAACCTGCCGGCGTTTAACTTCTACCCAATTAAATATCTGGCGTGCTCCTTTAATGCGTCTTTTAGGATATGCGCCTACTCAAAAAAGCACGATCAAAACATTAGGACAAATTTTTAGTTATCAAGATATAACCCCTGATTGGCAAAAAGATCTGATAAACTTATACATCAAACTCCTAAATGATCGAGCGCCAACCATACGTGAAACAGCCTGTTTAATGTTGGATTTTATTCTTGATCATAAAAATTTAGCTCAGCAATTCACTGTGTTACTGGATAAATTGATTCCTGTGCTCAATGATCGAGATCAAACCGTGCGCACAGCAGCAAACCAAGCGGTCAGTCGAATTATCGCTGATCCAGAGTTTAGTATTGAGCAATTACGAGAAAGATTAAAGGATTTAAAATTCAGTTTTCCTGCTCATAATATAAAACCAGATGATCATATAACGGCCTATCGAACTTTAAGGCAGTTAATGGCGCATCCACGTTTATCCTCTGAAGAATTAGGCTCTTGGCTGAATGACTTATATTATAATTACACTGAAGCAAAGAGTGACTCTGTGTGTGCTGAGCTAAGAGTCGTATTGGGCCAAATTGTGGCACATCCACACTTTAATCCTAAGTATCTGGAGAGGTTATGGTATACTTTAGCCAAGCCCCTTAATCAGGGTTCAACTATAAACAAAAAATCAGCACTTGCATTAGGCCGAATTGCCGCTCACCAAAGTTTACCTTTCTTTCGAAAATTAGTGCATGTGTGGTATGGTTTAATCGTTGCAGACATCTGTGAAGAAACTCTCATGCTAGTGAGCCAAGTTCTCGATTATCATCAAGATTCAGAGGGTGCTTTGCTAGCGGCTCTAATACGTGAAAAATTAATTGCCTATTGTCTTTTTATCATATCAGATTCTAAATCTGCCAACCGGGACAACTTATTGGCAGCAGCATGCAAAGTATTAGGTCAAATTGTGGTTCGTCCAAATTTATCTCCAGAAAATTTTAATCAGTTCTTGACTCTACATTTTATTAAACAAAATTATACTGACGATAAGCTAACTCCTGTTAGTTCATTGGTGAGCCAAATTGCCGTTCATCCACATTTAAGTCCTAAACAATTTAAATTATTGATGGACAATTTAACCCCTTTTCTGAATAGTCAGTTTAAGTCTTTAAGTATATTTGCATGCTTGACGTTAAGCCAGGTAGCTACCTCCCCATACTTTATGGTTAAAGAGATTACGAAACCGTTAACTGCTCTGCTCGAACATAAGGATAACCAGGTACGCACCGTAGCATGTCAAGCTTGGTGTCAAATCGCTATCCTACATCCGGAAATATACAATTCTGACCCAGAGTTCTTGAACAAGGTAGGTAAATTTCTCAAAAATTTTAATGATGAAGACCTACTTAAAATAAGCCAAGTATTAACCCATTTTCCTAATATTTGTAATAAGGCGCTTATTATAAATACCCAATGTTCGACAAGAATAAAAATAATATTTAATTTTGGATTTAAACTCGCTTTAATGAAAGGTATTTACGTTAAACGAATAGTTCAAAATTACTTACCACCTACAGCCCTTTGCGATATGGTATTGGGATACTATAGATGATTGTTTGCTTGTGCTATGCTCTATTGCCATTAGCTCGTAGAACTATAACTTATATTAGAATAGCTATCAGAACTGGGCATAGGCTCTGAAGTAATGGATCAACTAGAGCTTGAAAACATAGATGCTTGATTACTGCTCAATATGACTGTTGTATTTTTTAAGGATTTGGTACCTTATGAAAACTAATGGCTGGACGATTCCAACTATTAATTGCGACAATCGCCATGGTTAATTCAACTGCTGTCCATAAAGCCTCCTAATTAATTTTTTTATATACAGCTTGGTCATTGCGACTTGGTTATCATGATCTATACATTTGTACTCATCGGTTGATAACAAGTGATTAAAAATATCCTATTATTATTTTTATGTCTAATAATCAAACTTTAAAAGGTCAAAAAGCTCTGGTAACGGGGGCCAGCTCAGGTATTGGCCAAGGAATTGCCGAAGCCTTAGCTGCAGCTGGGGCAGCGGTGATCATTAATTATATTGGTGATCCCTCACCAGCAAATGCGGTAGTGAACAATATCGAAAAAAAAGGCGGAATTGCCTTGGCAATTAGTGCTGATGTTAGTCAAGAAAATCAAGTCAAAGATATGTTTCAGCGGATGCGCAATCAGTTTGGAACGATCGATATTTTAGTCAATAATGCCGGAATTCAAAAAGATTCAGCTTTTTTAGAAATGACTTTGGCAGAATGGAATGCAGTACTTCAAGTTAATTTAACCGGTTATTTTCTCTGTGCACGTGAGGCAAGCCGAGAATTTATTCGCAGAGGGGTAAATACAAATATTTCAAGAGCTGCCGGAAAAATTATCTGTATTAGCTCGGTACATCAAGTGATTCCTTGGTCAAGGCATTGCAATTATGCCACTTCTAAAGGTGGTATAATGATGTTTATGAAAACTTTAGCGCAAGAACTTTCTCCACATCGTATTCGAGTAAATGGCATTGCGCCCGGCGCGATTAAAACCAATATTAATCGTGAGGCTTGGGACACTTCTGAAGCGGCTACTGAGTTGCTCAAACTGATTCCTTATGGCCGCATTGGTGAACCTGAAGATATTGCAAAAGCAGCTATATGGCTGGCGTCCGATGATTCGGATTATGTTCAGGGCGCCACGCTTTTTGTTGATGGAGGAATGTGCCTGTTTCCTGGTTTTGCCACAGGAGGCTAGCTATGAACGATGATCCGTGTTTCATCGAGGATTATGGTTATATCGGTGATTGTCATAGCGGTGCGCTGATTTCTAAGACCGGCTCCATCGATTGGTGTTGCATGCCTAGAATGGATTCATCAAGCTGTTTCGGCCGCTTGCTCGATTGGCAACAAGGTGGATTTTGCCAAATATTCCCCACCAAACCAGTAACAATATCTCGATCTTACCTAAAGGATTCCATGATCTTAGAAACCCGTTTTGAATCGGAAGATGGCGCAGTAAGCTTGTTGGACTTATTCACTATGCATAGCGGCGGCGAACATTTTCCACATCAGCAAATTTTAAGATTGATTACAGGTATTCGCGGCAGTATCGAATTAAAAATCACTGTTAAACCGCGATTTGATTACGGACTTATTAGACCTTGGACGCGTCAATATTCTCATAATTCTTTTATGGCTATCGGTGGCTGTGATGGATTATTAATCTCAGCTAATCTGCCGCTAAAAATGAATGATGCTCATCATCAATTATCTGCGATTGTGACCATCACCAGTTCAGATAGTCGCTACCTTTCAATTATTTACGACAAACCTGAAAATTTAGAAGAAGCTAAAACTAACCTGCCCACGGCTCGTCAACAGCAGTTACGCTTTGAAGAAACTCAGCGCTGGTGGCAATCATGGGTTAGTCAAAATCAGTTTCAAGGAAAATATTATGATGTCGCAATCCGTTCAGCTATGGTATTAAAATGTCTTTCCTATGCACCCACCGGCGCAATTATTGCTGCGCCAACTACTTCATTACCTGAAGCTCCAGGCGGCTCACGAAATTGGGATTATCGTTATGCATGGGTACGTGATGCCTGTTTTTCAGTGCATGCTTTAAGTTTTTTGGGATTTGTAAAAGAGGCTGATGGATTTCGGCGGTTCATTGAACGTAGTTGTGCAGGTAGCGCCATAGAACTACAAATCTTATTCGGTATTGATGGCAGGCGACATATTCTTGAGAGAAATTTGGAAAATCTTGCGGGTTATCACGGAGCTAAACCGGTTCGTATAGGAAATGCAGCACATAAACAATTACAACTGGATGTTCACGGTGAGTTGCTGCTATTAGCATGGTACTGGTATAAACGTGGTCAAGTTCCTGATGATGATTATTGGAAATTTCTAACAGAAATTGTTGAAATGGCTATAGATGTTTGGAAAAAACCAGATCAAGGAATTTGGGAAATACGTGGTCAACCGCGCCATTTTGTTTTTTCAAAAGCCATGTGTTGGGTGGCTGTCGATCTTGGCATTCGTATGGCGGAGGAATTAAAAAAGCCGGTTAATATCAAGAAATGGCATGATGCCAGAACTGAAATTCGTAAAGCTATTGATCAACAAGGCTTTGACTCGAAACGCGGCGTGTTCACCCAAGCCTTTGGTTTCTCTGAAATGGACGCTTCTTTACTTTTGTTACCTTTTTTTGAATATATTGATTATCAAGACCCGCGAATGGTGAAAACTGCCGAATTGATTTATCAAGAACTCGAAAAAGACGGTTTATTATTGCGCTATCCAACTGGAAACGATGATTTAAAGGGTGAGGAGGGGGTTTTTCTAGCTTGTACTTTTTGGTTAGTCACCTGTTTTGCTTGTCAAGGGCAAAAACAAAAAGCAGAAAAAATTTTTCAAAATGCTATAAAATTGGGTAACGATTTAAAGCTTTTTTCTGAAGAATATTGGATCAAAAACCAAAAAATGATTGGAAATTTTCCGCAAGCTTTGACTCACTTATCTATTATTTCGGCAATTACTGCTTTAGATGAGCCAGGAAGTTGTAAAGTCTCTCACTAATTAATTACTTGAGCTGTCCATAATATAATTTGGTTTCATATAAAAATTCGACCAGCCCTTGCTGTTGATGGCGTTCAAATATTTTGTGTAATTCACTTAACATTTTTTCATATTGCGGGTCGTTTGCTCTTAAGCTATAAGAGGTAGATAATAATCTACCTTTAAAACCCTGCCAATTAAATTGTTGTCTGTTAGGGAAAGCAGCTTCTTGCATCGAATAGGGTTTAAAAAACTTTTCAGCAGCGGTTTGATTAAATTTTTGCGCAGGGGAATCTTGATACTGCTTGCTATAAGTTAGAATTAAATTTTCATAGTCTTGCAATAAAGCCGAGTCTTGTTTTTTTCTGACGTTCCACGTTAACAACACAAAGCCAGGAGCTTTCAAAATGCGCTTAAATTCGAGTTTGGATTTTTCAGGATTAAACCAATGAAAAGCGGTTCCGGCTGTGACCCAATCGACAGCTTCATTGTTCAATTTGGTCGCTTCAGCCTGACCATTAATACTGTGAAAATTTGGATAATCAGCTAAGTATTGTTCGCCTGCCAGACGCATGGCGTCGTTAGGCTCAACCCCATA
>JAFEDN010000084.1 GCA_018241585.1 Pseudomonadota bacterium
TCTCGTATGGTTGAAGGGGTACACGAAGTGGCAGGATTGATGTTCGATGAACTCTCTGGTGCTTTATTTAAGAGTAAACGTCTAAAACAAGTTATTAAAGATGTCGTGCTCGTCAGGCTGGTGTACCCTGCAAGCAAACATCGTTCACAACAATATCTTAAAACCAATTTGGTAAAATACATGCTCTGGATTCCATTTATCGAATGATGGATGTATTATTTTCTAAAATCAGTGATATTAAAAAACAAACTTTTGAAAAAACTCAATCTTTATTTTCTCAAAAAATAGATTTACAATTTTTTGATGTCACGACATTATACTTTGAATCCATTGAGACAGATGATTTAAGAAATTTTGGTTATAGCAAAGACTGTCGTTTCAACATGACACAAGTGGTATTAGCGCTGGCAACCAATCAAGATGATGGGTGGGTTATGAATTATTTGAAGGTAATAAAGCCGAAGTGACGACGCTGGCATTAGCCATTGGGTCTTGGAAAAAATCTTTTGATACCGGTTCAGTCTGCTTCGTTGGAGATCGAGCCATGTTCACTAACAAGAATTTAGCCCTGCTAGAAGAACAGGGATATCATTATATTATTGCGGTGAAGTTGAGAAGATTATCAGAACCGATTCAAAAAATGCTGTTTGACGAAACCTATTATCGACCCACGCTACTGAATAAATCTTTTGCTTGGATGGGAGAATTCTCTTATCAAAATGCTCGTCTGATTGTGAGCTATAAATCATCTTGTGCGCTAAAAGATCAAAAAGAACGTCAAATTGTGCTGAATAAAATCGAAAAAACATTAGGGAAAAAAGGCAATCCCAATCCACTCATCACAAACGCGGGTGTCAAAACTTGTAACGACAGATGTCAATGCAGCGATCGCAATGGATGAAAATAAAATTGCCAAAGATGCTCAATGGGATGGGTTGCACGGCATGATTAGCAATATTCCTCAAGATGCCCCAGAAACTTTGATTAGCCGTTATGCTCGACTTTGGGTGATTGAGGAAAGCTTCCGAATTAATCAACACACTCTGCAAATGCGCCCTATCTTTCATTGGAAAGCAGAGCGTATTCATGCGCACGTTGCCATTTGTTATATGGCCTTCAGTGTGCTGGGTCATCTGCAGTATCGAGTGAATTTGACTCAAAAGATTAGTATTGAAACGATCCTGGATGAATTACTGAATGTACAAGCTTCCATTCATGTTCATAAGCGAACCAAAGATCGTTACCGAATACCAGATTATCAACTTCTGTCGAACAACCATAAGCAATGGCAAGATGTAACATTGTTTGTTCAGGAAAGTCTGCTTCAACATTTATATCTCCTTTGGGATGAGCTATTCTAACAAGGTCTACTTTAGCGCCTTTTTGAATCAAAGCAAGTGCAATATTGTCACGCCGGTATTGCAGAGCAAGACCTAAAACTGATTCCCGGTATATTTTGCATTCTCCGGGGCCTTCATCTTCCTGCCATCGATACTTGATAGTTTCATTAACATGAGCCCCTGCTTCAATTAAATAAACTCCAATAGTTTCGTATCCTCTCTTGATAGCAATGGAAGCATATTTTCTTCATAGTCTAATTCCCTGGAGTTAAACCGAACCGAGGTACTTTCTGAGCTAGAATATACGCTCGATTGCAGATAATTCATATTCTTTCTAATGGTATCGTTTGGGTTAGCACCGTCTTGTAGTAGTTTCTGTACGGCTTTTTCATCCCCATTATTTACAGCATAAGTAAGTCCTTGTTGCAGGGCTAAATAATCCTTTTGCATTATTTTTCTCCTGAAATAGTTTCAATCTGAGATTCTATAAAAAAACAGTAAACAAAAAGAGGCCGATTGTCAAAATAAAATATCTTGATCTTAATTATTAATAACGAACGTTTTTGAGAGACTAAGGGAGCAAGCGCAAAGTTGATGATTACCTCCGTCTTTCCTGTTCTCAAAAACCATTCTTGAAATGATTTTCTCATTATACTATACTAAGTATGAGTTTTGAGAATAACAATGCCAACGATTAGTGCCTTTTATGGAATATTAATTCAAATGTTTTGGGGCGATCATGCACCGCCTCATTTTCACGCGCTCTATGCAGAGTATGAAGTTCTGATTAATATCCATACGCTTGAAATTATTCAAGGTACTATGCCACGCCGGGCATTAGCGTTGATTCTGGAATGGGCCTCTGCTCATCGTGCTGAACTACTAGAGGATTGGAAATTATGCAAAGAAAATCAATCACCGAAAAAAATATCTCCCCTGGAATAGTCTGTACCGCCCCTTGGCGGCTCACCAAGGTGACACCTCTTGCTAACTATAGGCTTGAGGTCGAGTTTATGGATGGAACAAGTGGTACCGTTGATTTATTGCATCTTATTATGAGCGATAAAGCAGGTGTCTTTGAAAAGCTGAAAGATATCCAACTATTTAACCAGGTCTATCTCCAACAGGGTGCAGTCACTTGGCCCGGTGAGATTGACCTTGCCCCTGATGCCATGCACGACGAAATTAAGCGTCATGGCCAATGGGTTTTAAAATAGGAAACATTTATGTTAGTCGGTTATGCCCGAGTATCTACTCATGAACAGAATTTAGAGCTTCAATTATCCGCCTTAAAGAAAATTGGTTGTGAGAAGCTTTATCAAGAACATCTATCAGGCAAAAAAGATAACTGTCCAGCGCTTCAGCTCGCGTTAGAGGTATTGAGAAAAGATGATACCTTGGTTGTCTGGAAATTAGACCGCTTAGGGCGCACCGTCAAGGGACTAATTAATCTAGTGACCCAACTTCAGCAAAAAGACATCCATTTTAAAAGTATTACAGATAACGTAGATACGTCCACGCCATCCGGCCGCTTTTTTTTCCATGTTATGGCCAGTCTTGCTCAAATGGAAAGAGAGTTGATGGTTGAACGTACTCAAGCCGGGCTTGCTGTTGCGAAAGCGCAGGGTAGAGTCGGCGGTCGAAAACGTAAAATGACTAAAAGTAAAATGGAATCCGCTAAAAAGTTACTGGCATCGGGAACATCACCCAAAGACGTGGCACGGAATCTGGGTGTCTCTATTCCAACATTATATCGCTGGATACCGGCTTCATCTCATGAAAAATTACCAATGGCCTAAAATCTAACTTTAAGGCAATATTTACATATTTTTCAATCGATTGGTTAAATCTCATTGAAGTGGCCGAAAATTATAATTTTCGGCCAGATCGTATCACTATCTTTTTTGATAGCCCATAGTGGATGATGAAGAACTTGATGATGAGGATAGTGAAGAATTTAATGGCGAACTTACTGTTCCAGATTGCGAAGGTAAAGATACCAACAGACTGTGTGGATTTTCGCTTATCTTAATTCCAGTAGTTGATGTTGAAGTGGAAGATTG
Source organism: Pseudomonadota bacterium (assembly GCA_018241585.1). Taxonomy (GTDB): domain Bacteria; phylum Pseudomonadota; class Gammaproteobacteria; order Coxiellales; family Coxiellaceae; genus JAFEDN01. The sequence goes on from JAFEDN010000084.1 coordinate 3,404, forward strand.
TGAAGCTGTAGAAGTTACTAATTTCTCTTCTTTATTATCATTAATTGTAATTCTAATTTGGGTTTGCAATCTAATATAACCAGCCATAACATTTTCTATCCCTTTTTCCACCGCCCCCTGACCACCTTCACTCCACTCAATAGCGTTGTTCAGTGGAAAATTTTGACACCGAGTCTGAATCCATTCCTGTAGAGATTCTTTACTGGATGTCACTTCATGTTTCCAAGTTCCTCGGACGAGTTTTATATGCATATCAACCAGAAACGGAGAAGCATCTATTTTTTCCAATAAGCTTTTCCATGCCAATATATCCTTTGGTTCAAATCTGTCTACGATGAATATTGCTCCATAATGCTTTTTGTTATGTTCTTCACACTCCTTCCAAGTCATAGGCTTAGTATCGCCCATTCGCGACAATAAATGATTGACCACCGTTGGGTTCATCCCCCACACTGCTGCGCCTAACGGATGTTTACCAGCGGCATTAGGAACGTTCGGCTTTGCGCCTTGCATTAGACAATTTGAAACTCTCTTCTCATCACCCTGTTCACAGGCAGGAACCAAAGCCCTGCTATACCAGATTACTGCTTCCTTTTCGTCCCTTGTCACCCCATAGCCATTGTAATAACAATAACCCAAAATTTCACTGATGGATACCAAAATTGATTCTTGTTTTGATGAACTTAATAAATCTTTAAGCAATTCTATTGTGCTCAAGTGTCCATTAGTGGCTGCTTTATAATACCAATATACTGCGTTATTTTCGTTTTTTGTCACACCGTAGCCGTAATGATAACAGTACCCTAAATTGTATTGGGCCTCAGCATTTCCTTGCTTAGCAGCTTTGTGATACCATTCCGCAGCTTCTATGTCATCTTTTGTCCTCGCGAAGCCACCATATCCATAGCAATAATAGAGACCTAACTCATTTTGCGCTTTAGCATCTCCTTCTTCAGCTAGTTTACGATATCTCTTTTCTTTTTCTTCCCATGATTGTTCTATTATAAAAATAATATTTCTTTGGATCGCCTTAATTCGATCATGCATTGCTACTTTTATATTCCATCTATAGCTACGTGAATATTGTGTATATGATGGATTCTCGTAATCCAAATCCGCAGAATGCTCTTTCTTAAATACGTAGTCTCTTAATTCTTTCCACTCGCCAGGATCCCAATAACCGTAAACGCCGCCTATTTTAGCAGTTGTGTTTTTAACAAAATTCATGTATATTTCTTTTAAATAGCTATTATTTTCTATTCCTATTAGAAATTCTCTCCATTCTCCATATGTTTCTATCCAAAACCCACGGATCATAAACACTTTTTTATATTTTTTTAAATTGTGTTTTACCCATTTTTCCCATCTTAATTCCTCTTTCTCTTGTTTGGTAGACAAAAAATTTACAATTTCACCATTCATTCCCCAAATAGCAGCACCTAACGGTTCTTTCCCCTTACCATCAGGCTTAATTGGGTCTGCTCCTTTTTTTAGTAGAATTTTCACTTCTTTCAAATCACCAATTTCACACGCTGTTACTAATTTGTTCTGTAACTCTAGTTTCTTTTCTATCTCCTTCTTTAACTTTTCTTCTTCCTCATGCTTGCGTTCTTCACTCGAAGACCCATAGTAAATGTTCTGCTGCCCAACAAGATTACTATTATTAATATCTCTGGCCTGTATATCCTGATGCATTTGATTAGATCTCCTTGCTAATTCATGGTTAGTTGCCGCTCCAGTCTCTGCAACTAACCCTTGCCAAAATTTGAAGAAGTAACCTCGCTGGTCTGAGAAGTCATTTGCGAAGAAGTAGAGTTTGAGCTGCTATTACTTGAAGCAAACGTAGAACTACTACCTGGGCCAGTGAGAGGAGATTTTGGCGTAGTGCCATAGTGACGAGAAACCGCAGTTATATTTGTATTAGTTGCAGTGCCGATTTTTCCTCCCTGCGTTACATTTAAATTCTCTCTTTCTTTCTTTCTTTGGGCAGCCTTATCTGCCAATCTTTTTCTTTCCAATTCAATTTCCTTCTCAGTATCAATTTCAGCCATATTAAATATTGCTTTCATCTCTGCCATGGAATATGATTCCTTAGCAAAATCTTTTTTGTATTGTTCAACATACTTCGTGCGAATTTCTATTCTTTTTTGCTCAGGAATGACTTCTTCTTCCTCTACAAGAGCTCTATACGCTCCACCTGTTATTATTCCTATGTCTACACTCTGTGTTATTTTTTCTTGATTATCTACAGGCCTTTCCTTTATAGCCTCTAGAAGTTGTGCACTTTCTTTCTTTTGTTCGGAAAATCCTGCTTGAACTGTAACGAATGTTTGTTGTCCTAAGGTTTGCGTTTCCGTTACAATCACTTGCAATTTGTCCATCTCTTCTGTTAAGATTTTGATACCCGCATTCAAAGATTCCTGCACCTCTTTTAGCCGATTGTGAGTTTCCCTACCATAACAAGCATTGATGTGGTTAAGACACTTAGCAATGTCATCTGTATAAGTTTTTAATTTCCCTTGGTAGTCCTCGCTCTGCGCCCATTTCAAAAATTCTTTTGCTCCTGCTTTCACCTTTCTCCAAGCTGTATCTTGCTCCTTATATTCATCGAAAAGTTCACTCAGTGCTCCTAAATATCCGTTGAGCTTATTTAATTGCGTTTTTACACTTTTTTCTGACCTTGGGTCCTTCAGCTCGTCGGTATAGGATTTAATCGTTTCGATTTCCTCTTTTAAGATATTGAGAGCCTTCCTGTTCTCTGCATAAACTTGGAATTTTTGATAAACCGTAATGCCAAATTTAACCACTTCAATGACAATTTCGACAGCTTCTTTCATTATCTTCTCCTTGTGAATTTAATTTGCAATATCCATATACCTGACAATATATATTTATCAAGCATCCTTTAACCATAACCATTGGGACTACTACTGGCAAACTAAATTTGCATGAAATTACCAGAACTTGTCAAGTTGAAATTATTTAATCAAAAAATGTCCAGTTAAACTATACCCTAACTTGACGTCAAGTGACCCAATAAAAAGCGTCAGAATAGAGCCGATTTCTACATTTATTGACACTTCCGATCAAAGATTATAGATTCTTTCCTGACACTTTATCAAGGAGCACCCTATGAGTGGCCAGCGTATCGGTTATATCCGAGTCAGTAGTTTTGATCAGAACCCAGAACGCCAATTGGAGCACGTCCAGGTCAATAGAGTGTTTACCGACAAAGCCTCCGGTAAAGATACCCAGCGACCAGAGCTGGAAGCACTCTGATCCCTTATACGCGAAGGTGATACGGTGGTCGTCCATAGTATGGACCGTCTGGCACGCAATCTGGATGACCTGCGCCGCCTGGTGCAAAAACTGACTCGGCAAGGCATCCGCATCGAATTCGTCAAGGAAAAATTATCTTTCACCGGTGAAGATTCACCCATGGCGAATTTAATATTGTCGGTCATGGGTGCCTTTGCCGAGTTTGAACGCGCGCTCATCCGAGAGCGGCAGAGGGAAGGTATCGCTCTGGCAAAACAATGGGGTGCTTATCGAGGTCGAAAAAAATCACTCTCACCTCAGCAGTTAACCGTCTTACGGCAACGCGCTCATCAAGGTGAGCAAAAAGCCCAACTGGCCCGTGAATTACGCATTAGCCGTGAAACTTTATATCAGTATCTAAAAATGGATAATTGACAACTTTAAGCCGTTTTTTTAAGTAAAGAAGTTGTAGACTTATTATCATTTGGGGACGAGCCGATTCGTAGCCACTGCAATAAGTTAGAAAGAGGGGATGGTGACTGAACCGCTTTATGTAGGGGTTCTTGCGACCCAATATTCACTTCCTTTGCTGGATAGAGAGTTAATATTTCATTAATGAAATCATTTAAAGGTTGAGCAATCTCCCCATCCGATAGCATCACTTGTTTTTGCATGAGTTCTCTCCGCCTAGCGGGAATTTGAGAAGCATGATTTAAAAACAATTTAAAAAAGTGACGATCTTTTTCTGCTAAAGCAGCACTTATTAAATAACTCAGAACGCTGAGTTGACTGTCATGGGGTTGATTTAAATTAATGCCTTTTTTTAACAATTGATCCACCAATCGATATCGATAAGAATCGATAACATGCGTGTAAACAAAATAGATAAAAGGATATTTAATTCCGGTTCTAGTAGAAACAACTTGACCGTTCGGGTCAAAATTTTTTAGTTCCATTATTTTTTCTATACTACTCGGATTTTGAAAAAAAACCTCTCGATTAATTTGATTGTCAGTACTGATGTAACGCATAGAGCCTCCATTGTGTTATTTGCACTTTTAAACAAAAGAAAAATCACTTTGGGAATTTTTTACACTTTGAATATTTCCCTGACGAGGCTGACTAGAAGCAGACCAAATACGCACAGGCAAAGCCAGCTCTTTTTCTTCCTCAGAAGAGATATTTGATTTTTTTCTACTCCGCTTTACTTCTTTTTCGTCCGACAATTGCTCATCCCGTGTTAATAGTTTAAATGCCTTTTTGAGATTTCTAATTTCTTCTCGGTATTCGAGTAAGTCTTCCTCAGGAATAATATGTTCGGTTAATTTAATTTCTTCTTCTACAGGCAGCTTATGTTCAATCGCTTGTTCTCGTAGTATCTGTATTTTTGATGAAATATGATGTTTCAATAATAATACTTGTAGTTCAAATTTTCTTTGCTTTCACACTTTCGATCAGAAGGCCTCGGGAGCTCAGAGAGTCAAATGCCATCTGTTAAGATAAGTTTTTTTTCACAGAAACAATCTAACCAGGAGACTTACAATGGAACATTGTACCCA
>JAFEDN010000085.1 GCA_018241585.1 Pseudomonadota bacterium
GCCGGAACTCAGTATCCAAACCAGGAAGCAGCTCTCGCTTCAGCGGGAGCTGCTGAAAATCTTGATTCCCAGTCGCAATTACCAACTTTGTCTGTTATCATGTAGACCCTTGCAGGTCCCCCTTGTGCGGACTGTTTCTTGACTTGAATCAATACGGATAAATGATTTATGACTAGACGTATTATCATTGTTGTTTGCGCTCTCATCATCGTTTTTGGGATTGTTTTTGGATTCCATTATCTTAGAGGAGTCATGATCGGCAAATATGTTAACCAAATGATGCAGCAGCCGGTAACTATCTCTACTTCCGAAGCAAAAGTACAGCCCTGGACCTCCACCATCCAAGCAGTGGGAAATTTAACAGCGGTCAACGGTGTCGATGTCAATTCACAAGTACCAGGACAGGTCGTCAAAGTCGCTTTTCAGTCAGGTCAAGATGTTAAGAAAGGCAATTTACTGGTGCAACTGGATGATCGGCTGGATCGTCAAAACTTACAAACCCAAATGGCGCAATTAAATTTTGTGCAACAAGATTATAACCGTAAAAAGGCTTTGGCTCAGCAGAAAGTCATTTCTCCAAGTGAATTGGACAAAGCCAACACTGATTTAAGACAGGCGCAATCGGTAGTGGCTGCCGCTCAATTAAGTATTGCTTTCAAACAAATCAGAGCTCCGTTTAATGGCCGCTTAGGAATTAGTCAAGTAAACGTCGGCCAATATATTTCTCCAGGGGTGCCATTAGTTACTATTCAACAGATGGACCCTTTATTTGTTGACTTTTCTTTGCCCGAACAGCAATTGAGATTGGTCTATAACAATCAACCTGTGGAAGTCAGAGTAGATGAGTTTCCGCATCAGCGGTTCCCTGGCAAAATTAGTGCTATCAACTCTCGGTCTGATCCGACTACTCATACTATTGGGGTAAGAGCGGAGATACCTAATCCCGACACCAAACTGTATCCAGGGCTGTTCGCCGTGGTCAATGTGATTTTACCCACCCAACAGTCAGTAGTTACCGTGCCACAAACGGCTATTAACTACAGTTTAAACGGCGATAGCGTTTTTGTGGTGGTCAATAAAAAAGATCAAAATGGCAAGACTATTCAGCAAGTTGAGCAACGTTTTGTTAAGGTCGGCGATCGCAAGGACAATGTCGCTGTCATTTTAAGTGGCGTGCAAGCTGGAGAGCAGGTAGTTACTTCAGGACAGCTAAAATTACAACCTGGCATGACCGTGCATGTGGATAATAGTGTAAAATTAAAAGATTAATATGGCTAAATTTACTGATATATTCATCCGTCGGCCAGTTTTAGCCACAGTTATTAGCTTGCTAATTCTAATTTTTGGGTTAAGAGCCGGAACTGAACTTCAGGTTCGTGAATACCCTAAAATGGAGAATACCGTGATCACGGTGACCACAGCCTACCCCGGCGCTTCGGCTGATGTGGTCAAAGGATTTGTGACCACAATTTTAGAAAAATCTATTGCCAGCGCAGAAGGCATCGATTATATGACTTCGACTAGCAGTGATAATGTGAGTGTGATTACTGCCTACATTAAGTTAAATTTTGATCCCAACGCAGCCTTTACCGACATCATGAGTAAAGTGGCTCAGGTCAGAAGTAATCTTCCCAGCAACTCCAAAGAACCGATCATTCAAAAGGAAACCGGTGAAGCCACCGACCTGATGTATATTAGCTTTAGCAGTGATCAGATGAATCCTGAACAAATCACGGATTACATTACCCGCGCCGTAGTACCTAAGTTGGAAACAGTATCAGGAGTCTCAAAAGCAGAGATTTTGGGAGCCAAAACTTTTGCGATGAGGGTCTGGTTAAATCCACAAAAAATGGCGGCTTTGGGTATCACCCCAGTTGATGTCTCGCAAGCTTTGCTAAACAACAATTTTCAATCCACCGCGGGAAAAACATCCGGCGAGTATATCGCTACATCTGTGGATGCAACCACTGGTTTGGAAACTGCGCAGGGTTTTGGAAATATTATTATAAGAGCAAATAAGGAAAAAGTAATTCGGCTAAAAGACGTTGCCAATATCCAATTAGGGGCTGCGGATTACGATACCTCTGTGATTTTTAATGGCAAACCGTCGATCTTTGTCGGCATTGACTCTACCCCGACTGCCAATCCTTTAACAGTTATCCAACAAATACGTAAAATTCTACCTTCTATCGAGCAGGCTTATCCGCCTTCACTCAGCAGCAAAATAGTTTATGACGCCACGATCTATATTAAAGCTTCAATCCGAGATGTATTAAAAACGATCGTCGAAGCTTCGATCATTGTGCTGGTGGTTATTTTCTTATTTTTAGGCTCATTACGCACCGTGCTCATACCTATTATTACCATCCCGCTTTCTTTAATTGGTGTTTTAGGGGTGATGTTGTTGTTAGGATATTCTATCAATGTATTGACTTTGCTAGCCTTAGTGCTGGCAATCGGTATGGTGGTAGACGATGCTATTGTAGTGGTCGAAAATATTTACCGGCACATTGAAGCAGGTCTGGCACCTTTTCAAGCTGCTATCAATGGTGCGCGCGAAATTGCCATCCCTATTATTTCCTTAACTATCACTTTGGCGGCGGTTTATGCTCCAATCGGTTTAATGGGTGGAATTACCGGTGCGTTGTTCACTGAATTTGCTTTTACTTTAGCAAGCTCAGTAATTATTTCAGGAATCATTGCATTAACTCTATCGCCAATGATGGCTTCGAAAATTTTAAGTCATGATATTAGCCAAAATAAATTGGTGCACTACATCGACACCACTTTTGAAAAGCTGAAAAATTTTTATCAGGCACGCCTGCATTCAGTATTAAATTACCGGCCGGTAACTATTATTTTTGCTTTGATGGTACTGGTCAGTTGCGTATTTCTATATTCAACTGCTCAGCAAGAATTAGCTCCGGAGGAAGATCAGGGCGTGCTCTTTGTGGTTGCCCAAGCTCCGCAATACGCCAATTTAAATTACGTTGAAACCTATACTAATCAAATAAACAAAATATTTACCACTTTTCCCGCTGTCAGCGATTATTTCACCATTAACTATCCTACTTCGGCTATGTCGGGAGTGATCTTAAAGCCTTGGGATCAGCGTAGCATGTCGCAACGCCAATTGAACACCATCCTCCAACCCAAATTGAAAAGTTCCATTGCCGGCTTAAGATCAATCGTTTATCCGCTGCCTTCTTTACCGGTGGGCGGAAGTCCGTTACAAATTCAATTTGCTTTGAACACAGTACAACCATTTGAATACCTTTATCCTTATGCAGTACAGATGGAACAAGCAGCTCAGAAAAGTGGTTTATTTATCATCATCAACAGTAGTTTAACTTTTGATAAACCTCAGGTGCACTTAGAAATTGACCGAGATAAAGCCGCTCAGTTGGGTGTTAATATGGCCAATATTGGCAACACCTTGGCTGTCGCTTTAGGAGGCAATAGTGTCAACCAATTTAATATGGGCGGCTACAGCTATGATGTTATCCCGCAATTAGGTGGTAATTTTCGATTTACACCCGAGTCACTCAGACAGATTTACATCAATACCGTCACCGGTAAGCTGGTTCCTCTTTCCACTTTCATCACCATTAAAGAAGTCTCTAAGCCCAATGCGCTAACTTCTTTCCAACAACTTAACTCCGCCACACTAAGTGGGATGATGATGCCGGGACATACCATCTCCGAAGGATTAAAGTTTTTGCAAGACCAAGCCGCCAAAATTTTACCTCCCTCGATCACTTATGATTATGCGGGGTTATCAAGGCAATATATTCAGGAAGGTTCGGCTCTAGTTTATACATTTATATTCTCAATCATTGTTATTTTCTTAGTATTAGCAGCGCAGTTCGAAAGCTTCAGAGACCCGTTTATTATCTTAATTACCGTCCCGTTATCGATATGCGGCGCCTTAATACCCATTAATATGGGTTTTGCCACGATTAATATTTATACCCAAATTGGATTAATTACCTTAATTGGCCTAATCACTAAGCATGGAATTTTGATGGTTGAATTTGCCAATACTCTCCAAAGAGAGGAGGGGCTTTCTATCAAAGATGCGATAGAAAAAGCGGCGGCAATCCGTTTACGACCGATTTTGATGACCACTGCTGCGATGGTAGTGGGTGTGGTGCCGTTGCTGATTGCCACTGGCGCTGGCGCTGTCAGCCGCTTTAACATTGGACTGGTGATCGCCGCAGGGATGTTAATAGGTACTTTATTTACCTTGTTCGTGATCCCAACTATGTACACTTTGCTGGCTAGAAAGCACCAGCCCTTGGCTCCCTGAACCTTTGAAGGCCAACGCTCCCCAAATCAAAAAAGCCGCAAAAGTGAATAGCGATATTTTTCCTGTCATTTTAATATCTTAGCGCGTAATCCTAAAGAGATGCTTAAATTTTTTAGCCAATGCTGTCCAATAGGCTGGCTTCCATGTTGCGGCGAGGTTTATACTGCCTAGCCCCATGTAACATTGCGCTAGCCCCATGCCAATTTTGGGTTACAAAGTAATTCCATAATCGTTTACCGCTACCCTTATATATGAAACCTGGTCCGTGTTGGTAGGCATAAGAGAATATGGCCGTTTGCGCGGCTCCAGGCAAATCCTGGAAGGGCACTTTACTGTATCGATTATATTCTTTCACCAACGGTTGTAAGATTTTATCGCCCGCTATTATATTCACTTCTTTTAACTCCTGTTCATTAATAGTCAACGGGTGAGCTCTAAGGAAGGCCTTAGCTTGGAATTTAATTAAACCAACGTAAGGACGAAGTTTCTCCTTCAATGAAGTTGCTATTTGCAGTTTGTCAAATTCAGCTCGAGTCATTTGACCCAAATCAAAACCATCGCCGATAGTCACCCCACTACGAGTAGTAGCGGCCAAAGGCACATATCCTTTCAAGACAGAACCTTCTACTTTTCTGATAAACCCAGTGTCAATCTTAGTTTGAGGCATGCTAATTGCTCCTATCCCCACTTTGGCAGTTATGGCCGAAGTTAAGACATCGCTTTTAATAGGAGCGAGATGTATTTTTATATGCTTCATAGAGGGAGCCTTAACCATCTCCGTTAGGGTATTAGCGGAAGAGGCCGCTTTCGCCACGACCACCGGCTCGACTTTTTTTTCTACTTCCTTAAAAGAGGAGGAAGAAGCTAATACCGCTATTGGGACTACTACAGGAGCCATTTGGGCCAATTTAGGCGGCATTTTAGCCGCAGTGCTGCTGGTAGCAGCACCGCTGTCCTGAGTAGTTATTTCAGGAGCCGAGGAGGGTGGAGTGAAATCTTCTTCCGGTAGCGTATCCGATTTAGATTTGGTCCGAGTAGTTTTTATGTGGCTATGGACAAAATTATTGACGTGATAGATAGTCCCCCAGGAAACCACCATAGCCCCGGCGACCAGTGCGTGAACGATGTACTTTTTAAAGTAATAACTTTTTCTTACAATCATTATGGCACCTTTTTTATTTAATTCTATATTCTATACATTAAATTACTGTTAAATTTTTCAAAAAAGCTAATAAAATCAATGAAATAAAATATTTTTTGGATGATCAATAATTGCTCAGAGCTATAAATTTACAACGTAGAACGGCCAATTTTGGCCCAGATTTGGCGAAAAATTGGCCGAAAAAGCGGAGCATACTTGAGCATCTGAGCATTTTTAGAACAATTTTTTGTCAAATCTGGGCCAAAATTGGCCGTTCCTATCCACCGATTGATAGTTATCATGTCTCCCCATGGAACTAAACCATGGGGCGCTGGCAGGGTCTTTAAATGAGCCGACTGATTAATTGCGCTTCTTGGCGTCTGCGAGGTCCATAAGAATGGAATGCTCGTAAGGTCCTATTGACGTTGTTCCAATCCTGTTTGACGTAATAGTTCCATAACTGGTGAGTTGCTGATTTATACTTAAAACCAGAGCCATATTGATAAGCAAAAGAGAACAGAGCTGTTTGTGCAGCCGCGGGTAAATCTACAAATTTGACTTTACTGACTTGATCATAGCTTTTTTGCAATGGCGCCAATATCATGTTAGCGGCCGCTTGATTGACTTGAATCAACTCCTTCGAGGTGATTTTCAAAGGATGAGCCCTCAAATAAGCCACTGCATTATATTTTTTAAGACCTACGTAAGGTCTTAATTTAGCTTGCAAAGCCTCATCCATAGGTAACTTATTGAATTCACTTACAGTTAATTGTCCTAAATCTAATCCACTGCCAATTGTTACACCACTATTAGTCGTTTTTGGCAAAGGCACATAGCCCCTTAAAACAGTGCCTTCCATTTTGGCTATAAATTTAAGGTCTACCTTGGTATATTGGATCGAAATAGGCTTAGTTTTTTGACGCGCACCAGTTGGTAACTTGGCATAACGATGATGACTAGTAACCACAGGTACTCTGACTTTCGGTTCCACGGGCGCTAAAAGGACCTGTTTCGGTTGCACAATTTTTTGAACCACAGTTACAGGTTGTTTTTTAACAAGCGTAGGAGCTTGAGCTAAAGTAACCACAGTCTGCGGTTTAGGCGCAGCAGCAATAATGGCGATTGGAGTAACCATTTTAGGAGAGGCTACTTTATGTTTTACAATTTGGGGCTGCTCAGTAATATCTAAAATTGAGGGCGGGGGCGCCTGTAAGCTAGCTTGGATCTCAGCCTCTTCAATAGTTTCTGGTAACACTAATGAAGGAGAGGACCGCGGCATCATGACTGCAGCGTGTACTGAATGCTTTTTAGAAGAGCTTGATTTTATAGGTAAAAAAGGGATGCTTAAAGCACCAATTACCAAGGCGTAAATAAGGCATTGATTATAAATAAAGTTTTCTTTTTTAACTTGCTCTTGATTTATTATCTTATTCACTTTACACCTCTCATTAACTATTGAGTACATAGTGTACAGAGAAAGCCTTAAGAAAGTATTAAATAAGATCAAATTTTGTACAAATAAATCAGGAATGGACTACAAAACAATGGGTTAGAATGAAGAGGTAACTGTGGCGCAATTATTCAGCCGGTGGGTCTGCGTTTGCAAATCTATACCTCTGAAGTAACACGGTTAACCGTTGAGGATGAATATGCCTACCCAGAACAGCCAATATTGCTTCAGATTTGATGAAATTGGCCGCTCCCATCTACGCCGTGAACATTACTTACACTGGGGATTTAATGATCCCGCGGCGTGACCGCAGGACCTTGCGCCTCTCAGAATTGAGGATTGAATAGATAAGACAATCAGTTGCGATTATTACCACCGCCGAAAAAGCTTAGAATTCTCAATAAATTGACAAAAAGATTGAAGATAGAGATATAGAGGCTGATCGTCGCCATGATGTAATTCCTTTCGCCATCATGAATAATTTGGCTGGTAGTGTACAGTATGAAAGCTGATGATAAAACAGCGAAAGCACCGGATATAAAAAGTTGCAGCAATGGAATATTAAAGATCATTGCACCTAATCCCAGTAAAAAAGCAACCATAACCGCTACAGTAATGAAGCCTCCCATATAACTGAAATTCTTTCGAGTCGTTAATGCGTAAGCCGATAATCCGAGAAAAATCAAGCCGGTTGCGCCTAAAGAAGTCATGATGATTTGAGAGCCGTTCGAAAAATTATGGATATAAAAGTTTAGCACTGGCCCCAAGGTGTAACCCATAAATCCGGTATAAGCAAAAATAGCGACCAAACCCCAAGCACTATTTCTGAGCCAAGTGGTTAAGAAATACAAACCAAACATCCCCACCAATAATGCTATAAAATTAAACGGCGGAGCGTTGGTAACAATCGCCCATGCTGCCATCCCGGCGCTAAACAATAAGGTTAAACTGAGTAAAAGATAAGTATTGCGCAACACACGATTGACTGCCAGAGCAGATTCTGATCGGGTAATGCTGACAGGGTTTGAACGCATAATTTCCTCCTGGGAATTAATTTTTTGTTAATTATACCATAATTAACCGGAAAAGCTAAGGGCCGCAAGCCATTTTCCCAGCAATTGCCGCTAAAATGTAACTGCATGAAAAATATGATAATAAAGTGCATCCAACCCATATTTTCACTGAAACACCTATCCTGATGAGGGTTCGCAAGGGGGGGAGCGCGGTAGCGACCTTTCCCTTGATTATTGAATTCCGGCTTTGCCGGAGCTCAGTATCCAAACCAGGAAGCAGCTC
>JAFEDN010000086.1 GCA_018241585.1 Pseudomonadota bacterium
TACAGTGATTTCTTATACAGGTATACTCTTGCCCCTATGATTCAAAGAGCCGAAGAAATTAATAAGTTTTGGCTAGGCAGGGTGGAGCAAACCATTATACCTAGTGAACACCGAGCTCGGGTATGGTTTGGGGAAGACCCTGAAACGGATGCCGAAATCAAAAGACTGTTCGGCGCCGATTTGCAAAAAGCTATTAATAGTGAATATGATCTTTGGCAGAATAGTCCCAGAGGACAGTTGGCTTTGATTTTGCTTTTAGATCAATTTTCTCGCCATATCTATCGGGATACAATTCAAGCCTTTGCACAAGATAATAAAGCTTTGGCTATCTGTTTGCAGGGTATCAGTGTGGAAGCAGACCATGCTTTGAGTTTAATTGAAAGAGTGTTTTATTATTTTCCTTTGCTGCATTCTGAAAATTTGCATCATCAAGAACAGGCTGTCCGCTCTTACCAAATCCTTTCTGAATTAGCTTTTGCCGAAACAAGAGTGATCTATGATAGTTTTTTACGGTTTGCTAATCACCATCTTGGAATTATTCAGCGCTTTAGCCGGTTCCCTCAACGAAATAAAGTTTTGGGACGTGAATCCACTCCAGAGGAATTAGTCTACTTGAGAGAAATTGAAGCATCCATGGAGTAGTTGGTTATGAGGAATTTCATATATGAGTAAAACAGATCGTCCTATTATTTATCGTATTGTATTTACTCAAGAAGATCAGATACAAGAAATTTATGCGCAATACATATCTGAAGAAACTTTAGTAGGTTTTATTGAGGCCGATACCTTGCTGGAATTTGAAACATCAAAATCGGTTGTAGACACAAAAGAAGTTCGTCGTTGTTATATTCCGTTGCACAATATTATTCGTATTGATGAAGTATCTTGGCACAACGATGAAAAGATAAAAAATAATATCAGCCACCTCCCGCATGCTTTTAAAAAGGCTAAAGAGAAAAAATAATTTACAAGACTATGAACTTACCGGGTTGCGTTTTACTAGATATTGCTGGGATCAGATTAACTTCTGAAGACCGTGAGTTACTACGCCATCCCGTATGTGCAGGTTTAGTGCTGTTTTCACGAAATTATTCCAACCCGCCACAATTACGTGAATTGATTAGGGAAATTAAAACCATTAACCCCCATGCGATTATTGCTGTCGATCAAGAAGGGGGGCCGGTACAACGTTTTCGTCAGGGTTTTACTCTACTGCCGGCGATGTCACATTGGGGAAAATTGTATGATCAGGATCGTCAATCCTGTTATCAACAATTAACCCAGGCGGTGTTTGTTTTGGCGGATGAATTAAAGCAAGCGGGGGTCAATTTAAACTTAATTCCCGTTTTGGACTTAAATCATGGCGTCAGCCAAGTGATTGGTAGTCGCAGTTTACACCAAAAACCGGAAGTAGTTATCGATTTGGCAAGCATTATTATTCAAGGACTACATCTCCAAGGTTTTGCAGCAGTAGGCAAACACTTTCCGGGTCATGGAGGAGTGGATGTCGATTCCCACACTGGTTTGCCAATAGATTCTAGAGAATGGTCAATGCTTTGGTATCAAGATATGACGCCTTTTTTATCACTCAGCCAGCAGTTGGATGCGATTATGCCTGCTCATATTATTTTTTCCGCTGTTGATCATCGTCCTGCCAGCTTTTCACCTGTTTGGCTTCAAGAAATTTTACGTAAACAATTCAATTTTCAAGGTGTGATCATCAGCGATGATTTATCTATGGCCGCCGCTGCCAGCCGGGGCGATTATGCTCAAAGAGCTAAAGAATGTTTTTTAGCCGGTTGTGACTTGTTGTTAGTCTGTAATAATCGTTGTGGAGCCGTTGCAGCTCTTGAAGCGTTATCAACTTGTGATCTGCAAGCTGCGTCTCTAAGAATTGCCAAATTATTTAACCTGGTTTCTTACCCATAATGCGTTCTTTATGCTATTATTTTAAGACATTCAGTTGCTTACAATAAATTAGGAGCTAATTTGGTTATTGATTTACCCTATCACATTCATGAAGTGTTAGCTAAAGCCACCTGTCTTTATACCAAAACTCAAGTAGAAGCTGCACTTGATCAAATGGCTGGACGTATTAATCATCAACTAGCCCATACCAATCCAATATTTCTATGTGTTGTTCTTGGAGGTATTGTTCCCCTTGGAAATCTATTGCCACGGTTAAACTTTCCTTTAGAAATCGATTATGTGCATGCTAGCCGTTACCATAACGATTTAACAGGGAAAAATTTAATTTGGAAAAGCCGTCCCACCATCCCCCTAGAAAATCGAACCGTCATCGTAGTGGATGATATTTTAGACGGCGGCATCACTTTAAAAGGAGTATTAGATTATGTAGCTGAACAAAAAGCTAAAAATATTTACTCCGCTGTATTAGTAGATAAAGTGAGCGCCCGTCTTTCCAATGGTTTAACTCATGCCGATTTTACTGGATTGACAGTAGACAATCATTACGTTTTTGGCTATGGAATGGACTACAAAGGCTATTTACGTAATGCGCCAGGGATTTATCGGGTCGCCCCTGAACATGAATAAATAAGGAGGTAGCATGAAAAAAGTATGGTTTTTTTGTTTACTATTGGTGACTTTAGCCTTGACCGGCTGTGCGGGCGGGGGATTATTTTGTGATCCTCGGTACAACCATTGTGGCGGTTCCGATCCACAAATGCAAGATGAAATTGCCGACGAAGTGGGGCAAATGATTTAAAATAACAGTAGAATTCTCTGTGATTGGTCCAAAAATAGATAAAATAATTAATACACGTGAGTTGCTGGGCAATAATATTTTAACTACCCCTGTTATTCGGTGCCATTCTCCAAAACTCGATGTTTTGGGTAGCCATTTTGAATTATGGTTGAAAATGGAGTTATGGCAATACGGCAATAGCTTCAAAACCCGAGCTGCGCTTTTGGCTATGGAGTCGCTCACTCCAGAACAAAAAATGAAGGGAGTGATTGCTATGAGTGCTGGCAACCACGCGATTGCTGTCACCTATGCGGCTAAAAAATATGGTGTTTCAGCAAAAGTACTCATGCCCAAGGCTGCCAGCTCAGTACGAGTCGACCAATGCAAAATTTTGGGGGCTGAAGTCCTGCTAATGGAAAATATGCAGGAACTATTTTCAAAGATTAATGACATTCAAAAAGCAGAAGACCGGGTTTTAGTCCACCCATTTGAGGGTGAAAGGGTAGCATTAGGGACTGGAACTTTGGGGTTAGAAATCCATCAACAACTCGGAAAATTAGACGCCTTAATGGTGGGTATCGGTGGAGGAGGCTTGATTGCAGGCGTGGCCAATGCGTGTAAGCAGCTCCAACCTGATATTCAAGTCATTGGGGTGGAACCGGAAGGTTCTGCTGTGATGAGCGCGAGTTTCAAAGAAGGCAAACCTGCTGTATTGGAAAAAAATAACACTATAGCTGATAGTTTGTCGCCACCTAAAGCGGAAGCTTATTCTTATTCATTGTGCCGAAAATTTATCGATAAAATTGTGGTTATTTCAGATGAAGAAATTAAAAAGGCAATGCGTTTTCTATTTTATGAAATGAAATTAGCGGTTGAACCTGCGGCGGCTGTGAGTATAGCCGCCTTGATGGGCCCGCTTCGAGAACAGTTATCAGGCAAGCGGGTCGCGATTATTCTCTCAGGCACTAATATTGATACTAGAAGCTACTGTAACTTAATTAATAATTAAATCCTGGAGAATGAGCAATGGAGGCTGCTTTTTGTTCAAGTGGTTCGCCAAATGAGTCAATTATTTTTTGGATCTCTTTTTCCATAGCACTTTTAGAACCCTGACATCCAGGTAACATTCTAGCAAAAAAATCTACAGTCCAGGTCAAATTTTTTTCTTGGATACGTTTTTTATGAAAACTTTGTGCTTGGGTCATATAACCGTTGAATGCCTGCAATAAATTGGTCATTGCGGTGACTGAATCTTCTTGTTCTATTGCATGCTCAAAAGCGTAACCTATTGCTTCAATCACCGATTTTTTCTCGGTATTTTCTGTTTTAAGTTTTTCTAGTTGCGATTTGAAATGTGTTTGGGCGCGAATTATTTTAAGTTTTGCTGTGGTTTGTTTTTTTACGCCTGGTTCACTAATACTGGGTCTCATCATCTGCTCCTTTTTTAATTGATCCTTTTGAATGAAAAAATGCTCAGTACATGAACAAAAAATTGAATAGTCATCAAAGTCTGTGCTGGATTGACTCGGCGGCTTTCGCCGGAGTGGCAATGACGATCAAGTCTTATCATGTCTTGAAGCAAAAAATATGATAAAAATAAGAGATTAATGTTTTCTTAAAAGTAGGAAAATCTTGTGAATATTTTTTTAGGTCTACCTCTGCCGGAAGAATTCAGGCATTTACTCATTGATTTTTTACTTCAAAAACACCCATCATGGAAAGACCATCGAGACATCCGTTGGACTTTACCAGCCAGTCACCATATTACCCTGCATTTTTTTGGCGCTGTTGCAGTGCTTGATTTAAAAGATTTAATTACGGCGCTTGCCGATTCACTGTTGAACTTTCCGAGCTTTCAGGTGGCAATGACTAAAATAGATAATTTCCCAGAGAAAAAATCTAACTTGGTGGCCAGTTATACCCGCTTGTCTGCCAATTTGGCTCAATTATACCATTTGATTGAACAGACAGTTGCGCAACACCACTTTCCTAAAGAGCAGCGTCCTTATTTACCTCACGTTACTTTGTGCCGTTCTAGGAAAAACAATCTATTAACTATGGAACCTATTTTTCTTGCCGATATCCTAGTTCCGATATCCTCTGTGATTTTATATCAAACGCAAGCTACTGCCCAGGGCAGTGTTTATCATGCTTTAGCCGCCTGGCAATTGAAATCAAAGTGAGGCTAGAGCATCCAATACCTGCTGGGAATGCCCATCAACCTTGACTCCTCGCCATTCTTTTCGCAACACGCCTTGTTGATCAATTAAAAAAGTACTGCGCTCGATACCCTTGACCGGTTTTCCGTACATGGTTTTAGGCTTAATCACATTGAACAATTGGCATAACGATGCATCTTTGTCGGAAATTAATGCAAAAGGTAAGTTTAATTTTTCAATAAAACTAAAATGACTACGAACACTATCTCGAGAAACACCTAAAATTATCGCATTAAGTTTCTGATATTTTGAAAAATCATCACGAAAAATTTCGGCTTGTAAGGTGCATCCAGAGGTATGGTCCTTAGGGTAAAAGTAAAGAATGAGCGGACGACCTTTCAAATCACTCAATCGTTGGATGGTTTGATCAGTCGATTCAAATTCAAAATCAGGTACAGGTTGATTAATAACGATCATATTTGCTCCAATGCAAGGTTTTTTAAAACTCGCTGCCTTTCCAACCTGGATTTAGGATATCCATTGATGGATGGTAGCTCTCTTGGGATTGCATCATAAATCTTCCTCTGAATCTTTTGCAATGTAAACCCAAATTGCTACGAAACACAGGCTCCATTGTTTCGCTAACGCTCGCAATGACGATGAGAAGTACTCTTAATTAAACTCAAAATGACCATTTTTGCACAAACTTTAATGCAGGGCCTCTGCTACAGAACACGGTCTGGATTCCCTTCCACCCAAAGTCCTGATAGAATTGACAAATCTAATTGAGGATCATCATTTATGTTTTATGGCAGCTTAGTCGCTTTGGTAACTCCCATGCAGCCGGATGGCGCTGTTGATTACGCTACTTTGTCGGAACTAGTCGAATGGCATATTGCGAGTAAAACCGATGGCCTGGTAATTTTGGGAACCACCGGTGAATCCCCTACCATTGAACCTGTGGAACGGCGGCAAATCATCGAGCGAGTGGTAACTCAGGTACGCCAAAAAATACCTGTTGTCGTTGGCACGGGAACAAACTGCACAAAACATACCATTCAATTAACCAAGCAAGCCATGGAACTCGGAGCCGATGGTGCGTTAATTGTTACCCCTTACTACAATAAGCCTACGCAAGAAGGTTTGTATCAACATTTTGCTGCTGTCGCAGAAGCAGTGCCTTTACCTCAAATTTTATACAATGTGCCATCACGTACCGGTTGTGATTTATTACCGGAAACCATTTTACGTTTAGACCATTTCACCAATATTGTCGGTGTCAAAGAGGCCACAGGGGACATTAGCAGAGTAGAGCAGCTATCCTCAACCGAAATGGATTTACTGAGTGGTGATGATGGGACCGCTGCCGCTTTTATGTTAGCGGGCGGTAAAGGGGTGATTTCGGTAGTGGCAAATGTTGCTCCCCGGCAAATACATGAGTTATGTCAAGCTGCGCTAAAGAAAGAATCACAGCAAGTGGATGAATATGATCAGCAATTGTCAAGCTTATACAAAGCATTATCCTGTGAAGCTAATCCTATTCCAGTAAAATGGGCCTTACATGAAATGGGCAAAATTAAAAGCGGCATTCGTTTACCTTTAACTTTTTTAAGCGAGCGTTGTCAACCCGCAGTGCGTTCAGCGCTACAAGCCAATGGTTTGACTAAAGGAAAGACCGGGACCTAAGATGCGCAAAATCGAAAAATTGCTAATATTGGGACTATTTGCGGCGATGCTACTTCTGTCCTCTTGCGCGCATTTTAGAACTGTTGAAAACCACAAATTCATGAAATATGCAGTCACCGTACCTCCGTTAATTGTTCCAGAAGGTATCCCTAATCCAGAAGCTGAAAGCTATTATCCGGTTCCTCCTGTGGCATTAACTGCCCCGGCAGGAACTCTTCCGCCGGTAACGCCTCCCGGTCTCGAATTGCAGCGTTATATCAACAAACCCAACCTACCGCCTCCTGCTTAGGACGATTTTAAATGGACAAACAGTCTTTTCTATATTCCGGCAAAGTAAAGTCTTTGTATAGTACCGATCAAGATGATCTCATTTTGATGGAATTTCGAGACGATATTACTGCTTTCAATGGCATCAAACATGAACAATTACCCGGTAAAGGCCAGGTTAACAACCAGATCAATACGTTTTTGATGTCTGCATTGAATCAGGCCGGCGTTCCTACCCACTTTCAATCTGAGGTTGGGGCTAATCTAGCGCTGGTTAAGAAGTTGCAGATGCTGCCGTTAAAAAGCATCATGCGAAATATCGCAGCCGGGCGCTTTTGCCGGCGTCTAGGAGTGACTGTTGGTCGAAAGTTATCACCCGCTTTGTACGAACTTTATTTAAAAAATGATGAGCTGAGAGACCCTTTGGTGAGTGATTACCATGCATTAAGTTTAGGTTGGGCAACCAAGCAGCAGCTTCAAGAAATGACCGATTTGAGCTTTGCCAGCAATCGTGTTCTTACCCAGTTATTTTCAGAACATGGTATGATTTTAGTGGATTACAAATTAGAATTTGGTGTTTCTGATGGTAAAATGTATTTAGCTGATGAGTTGAGTCCTGACACTTGTCGAATTTGGGATGCGGTCACCCATGAAACTTTGGATAAAGACCGCTTTCGTCAAGACTTAGGTGGGGTGGTTCAATCCTATCAACAAGTCGCGAAACGATTCAAACTCGAACCCGGAGAGATACCGAAGCGGCCATAACGGCACCGACTCGAAATCGGATGGGGGCGCAAGCCCCACGTGGGTTCGAATCCCACTCTCTCCGAATTTTATTTGAATTTTAATGTTTTTTAAATTTAATCAGCATTTCAGGTAGGCAAGTCATGCTATCAGTAAAGGATTAAGGATTTATACCTCTTGCTTAAGCAACATTAGACAGAAAAATTAATGTGAATGGAGCAAGGCTTAATAATCAGCTCTGTAATCATTTTGCTTCAGGATTTGACAAATTATCCCCCAACTTTATAGAAGCTTCACGCATTTATCCGGAGACTTTAAAGTGAAAGTGCCAATAAAACATATTAATTAACCCTATCTAATATTTGATTTCCAAACTTCAATAAAGACATTCTTAAATCGCTACAGACACGACAATATTTCCTAAAGTAAGAGATAAAAGAACCAAAAACAAACAAACTGGTAGTACTAATGGTACTAATAGACTGGATCCTAAAAGTAAAAAAATAATTCCTGCGTCAGATAAAACTAACACATAACAGGTATCAAAAGCACGCCGAATTTTAAGGTCCCCTTTGGGGTCAAATTCCCTCGCCTTTAGGCGACTCTTTAGTTTG
>JAFEDN010000087.1 GCA_018241585.1 Pseudomonadota bacterium
CCGGAGCTCAGTATCCAAACCAGGAAGCAGCTCACGCTTCAGCGGGAGCTGCTGTGACAATGAACAGTTGATTGACCTAACTGAGTCTATTCCCTATAATCCGCAAGACATATGTTTAATCAACTTAGTGAACGGTTAACCCAAGCCGTTAGAAATTTAAGGGGTCTAAGCCGGTTATCTGAAAGCAACATTCAAGAGACTTTAGACCAAATCCGCAAAGCTTTATTGGAAGCGGATGTCGCTTTACCGGCAGTTAATCAATTCATACAAGAAGTTAGCCAGAAAGCGATTGGTCAAGCCACCATTGGCAAAACCCAGCCTGGTGAAACCTTAATTAAGCTAGTCCAAGATGAACTCACCCATCTTTTAGGCGATGCACCAAGTGAAATTAATCTCAATGCTCCCAGCCCTATTGTTATTTTGATGGCTGGTTTACAAGGGTCCGGCAAAACTACTTCCTCTGCCAAACTAGCGCAATGGCTTCAAACTACCAAGAAAAAATCGGTCATGTTGACCTCAGCAGACGTTTATAGACCCGCTGCTATCGATCAACTCGCAACATTAGCCAAACAAGTCGGCGCAGCACATTTCCCAAGCACTCCACAAGATTTACCATTGGATATTGCTCAAAGAGCATTAGAACAAGCCAAAAAACAATTTGTGGATATTCTGATTATCGATACTGCAGGCCGCTTGCATATCGATGAAGAATTAATGACTGAAATTTCCACAATCAGCCAAAAGCTATCACCTACCGAAATTTTATTAGTGGTAGATAGCATGTCGGGACAAGACGCCGCCAATGTCGCCAAAACTTTTAATGAGCAATTACCCTTGACTGGGGTAATTCTCACCAAAACCGATGGTGATGCCCGAGGCGGAGCTGCTTTATCGATGAGAATCATTACTGGTAAACCCATTAAATTTATGGGCACCGGTGAAAAAATGGACGGGCTGTCTGCTTTCTTTCCCGATCGTGTGGCCGCACGAATTTTGGGGATGGGAGATATTGTCAGCTTAGTTGAAGAAGCACAGCAGAAAATCGATAAACAACAAGCGGAAAAAATGGCCAAAAAACTGCAGAAAGGCCAACGCTTCGATTTCAATGATTTTCTCGATCAATTAGAACAAATGAAAAAAATGGGCGGTGTGCAATCAATGCTGAGTAAGTTACCGATGATGGGTCAACTGCCAGCGAAAGCCGCTGCGCTTATGGATGAAAAACTTTTTATAAAAATGGAAGCGATCATCCGCTCGATGACCGAAAAAGAGCGGCTTTTCCCTGCTTTAATAACTAATTCCGGTTCGCGCAAACAACGTGTAGCCAAAGGCTCTGGAACCAGTCCTCAAGATATTGCCCGTTTTTTGAAACAATTTACCCAAATGGAAAAAATGCTGAAGAAGTTTCAAGGTAATAAAATGGCAAAACGCCTACAACAAATGCAAGGTCAATTGCCCCCGGAGTGGCAGGATAAGTTCTAAGGTAACCGTTCACGAGAATGAATATGCCTACGCAGAACAGCATGCAAATTAATCTGTTCATTAACATAATACACTCTAATATTACAAACTAACAAAAACTTATTTAAAGTATACAGTTCTCTTTTATTACGAATGCCTGGCATCAGTTCCATGAGTGTAATAGCACTGATAGCCACTTTGTCGGTATTATCCAAAATTTCTTTAGCTTTATTGTTGCCACGAAAATATCAAATTAAAACATTGGTATCAAATATCATGTTGTCGTGCCTTGCTTAATTTTCTAACATAATGATTCACATCAGCTGTTGCTTCATAATCAGCCCACATCCCAAACCCACAATTCTTCTATTTCATGAGGCTCAGAAAGAGGAATAATTTTAGCAATAGGCTGATTGCGAGAATAAATAACCACCTCTTCCCCATGCCTGACGGCCTCAAGAATCTGTCTCATCGAAATTCTTAGATTTCTAATTGATGTTTGCATAGACTACCCCTATGGATGTGTACACCAATAGTTGTACACTTATACCTACAGCTCTGCAAATTTGCTTTAGGAAAGCGATTAATATAAAATGCCCTTCTTTATTTAATGCATTGAGGTAATAAATACTATGGTCGTGATTCGGTTGTCCCGGGCTGGGACAAAAAAAGTTCCATTTTATCATGTAGTAATAGCAGATCAACGAAAGCCTCGCGATGGCCGCTTTATTGAACGAGTTGGCTATTATGATGCTGTTGCCAGAGGTAATGCCAAGAAAATCGAATTAAATAAAGAGAGAATTCAATATTGGATCAGCAAAGGGGCACAACCTTCAGAACGCGTGAACCATGTCATCAAAGAATTTGATTATTTTGTGGCTAACGGCGCTTACCCGGTTAAAAAACCACGCAAAAAAGTAGCAAAGAAAGCTGAAGAACAAGCTGCTTAGTCGTTTCAACTAACCATCGTACATGGGTGATAGCAAAATAGTTGTAGGTGAATTTGGCCCCAGTTATGGAGTACAAGGTTGGATTAAAGTCAATTCTTTCACTGAACCGGCTGAAAACATCTTACGATATCGCCCATGGCAAGTTCATAGAAACCATCGATGGCTGCTAATTGAAGTCACTCATAGTAAGCAGTTAACTAAAAATATCATTGTTAAACTCGCAGAATGTGATACACCCGAATTAGCTAAAACCTATACCAACCATCCCATTGCGATTGAACGCAATCAGCTCCCCAATTTAAGTCCGGAAGAATATTATTGGTCTGATTTAGCCGGTTTAGCGGTAGTCAATCTTCAAGGAGTGGCTTTAGGAACTGTCGATTATCTTTTTTCTACGGGGTCCAACGACGTTTTAGTGGTCAAAGGCCAGAGAAGACATTTAATCCCTTATACTACTGAAGCGATTATCAAAGTAGATTTGACTCAAAAAGTACTTACTGTTGATTGGGATGCTGATTTTTAACATGCAAATTCACGTCATTACTTTATTCCCTGAATTATTTCAAGCGCTGAATTATGGCATTGTCGGACGAGCAATTCAAAAAAAAATTCTACAACTGCAATTTTGGAACCCGAGAGATTTCACCGAAGACCCGCATCGTACTGTGGATGATCGCCCTTACGGTGGCGGCCCAGGAATGGTAATGAAAGTCGCACCGCTCCGGGACGCAATCCAAGCGGCTAAAGCGCAATTAGGTTCTGCAACCAAAGTAATCTATTTATCTCCACAAGGCCATCAGCTAAAACAAGCGGATGTAGTCACTTTAGCTAATCATAACTCGCTCATTTTATTGCTTGGCCGGTATGAAGGAATTGATCAGCGTCTTATTGATAGTCAGGTTGATGAAATCTGGTCAGTGGGTGATTATGTAGTCAGCGGCGGCGAAATTCCCGCCATGTTATTAATCGACGCCATGACACGATTATTGCCTGACGCATTGAACCACGAAGAATCTCCCCTCTGCGAATCTTTTAGCCAAGGCTTGCTAGAATATCCACAATATACCCGGCCTGTGGAAATCGATGGGCTAGTTGTACCTGAAGTACTTCGCCAAGGGGACCATCAAGCCATCGCCAGATGGAGAATGAAACATTCATTAAAAAACACTTGGCAAATGCGTCCAGATCTGTTAAAAATAGCAGCTCTCAACGATGAGCAAAAAGTGCTCTTACAAGAGATTATTAAAGAGTTACCTCGCGAAACTTAAATTTACGCAAAAGTTCCAAAGCGGGCGTTATCTGGTTTCTGGTGAGATGGCTCTTAAGATTATTAGTTCTGAGGTTGTATATGCAAAATAAATATGTCCAAGCTATCGAAGCTGAGCGCATGCAAGGCAAAAAAATTTCTGACTTTGCTCCCGGAGACTCTGTGGTCGTACAGGTAAAAGTAAAAGAAGGCGACCGCGAGCGTGTTCAAGCTTTTGAAGGTGTAGTTATCGCTATTAGAAATCGAGGGCTCAATTCAGCAGTAACCGTTCGCAAAATTTCTCATGGTGAAGGAGTTGAAAGAGTATTCCCTGTTTATAGCCCAATGATTGAAAGCATTCAGGTAAAACGCCGTGGTCAGGTTCGCCGCGCCAAATTATACTATTTACGTAATTTGGAAGGACGTAAAGCACGTATTCGTGAAAAACTGGTCAAAGAGAAAGAACAAGATACCGCCTCGGAATAAACCTGATCCGTACCGTTCACGAGAATGAATAGGCATACGCAGATGCGAACAAGCTTGCGAGTAAAGTAAAGCAATCTAGTTCGTACTTTGTAGAAATTAGGTATTGGATTGGTCCTCTGGCGCTCGCAATGACGGACGAAAAACCGGTAAATATCGAGAACACCAAGCCGCCAGCAGCAAACAAATAGGTAAGATGCTTAAAGCAATTTGGTATTCACCCACCGTGTAATCAACCCCGTGATGACTTGAGATTAATAATAACAATCCCGCTAAAGGCTGTAATATAGGACCGCTACCGACTGAAAGCATATTAACAAACCCAACGCTGGTAGAGCGCATATAAGCAGGAGCAATTTCATTAGCAATGGCGAAAGTTAACACATATGAGCTACCCACAAATCCTAAAAGCAACATCAGAATCCCTACTATCCATAACGGCAGCCCTGGCAAATAAATCACCATACTAATCAATACCATCGCACACAAAGCAGTGTAGCAAGTAATTTGTTTTCTCCAAGGAAAATGACTATCTAGCCAAGCCAATACCGGCCCCCCAAAACAAACCCCAATAAAAACCAGGTTACAAATTAATGCCGCCATTGTTAAAGAAAGATGATGCGAAGTCTGTAAAAACTGCACTCCCCATAAAGCAATAAATACCGTCTGTACCGCAAACATCAAACCTGAATAAGCCCCGTTGATCCAGGCTACTTTTTTATTGGTTAACATTTTAAGGTCTTGCCAAAAATTGGTCTCAGGTAAAGGAACCGGGACTGAATTAGGAGGAGTATCACGAACAATGGCCCATAACAACACAGCAATCATCGCGGCCAAAACCGCAGCGCCTTGGATTGAGGCACGCCAACCAAAATGGATCACCAGATGCGCTAATAAGGTGCCGCCAAATACTGCCCCAAACATCCCAATAGTTTCCGCTACCGCGACCATTAAAGCAAACCGGCTGATTGGAAACCATCTGGAAATTAAACTTAACGAACCTACAAAAGCAAAAGCAGCCCCCCCGCCCATTAGTAATCTGCCTAAAACAGCTATTAGCAGCAATTTGGCAGTGGCAAATAACCAGCAACCTCCGGCGCAAACCAAAGCGCCGGAGGCCAATAATCGCCGGGGACCGAGACGATCAATTAGAATACCTGCCGGCGCTTGCAGGGAAACATAGATATAATAATAAGTGCTTGCCAAAACACTAGCGCCAAAAGCCGATAGAGTAAAGCTATCCATCAACCCACCCACAATATCGGCGGATGACAGTTGCAAAAAAAATTGAAACAGCAAGAAAACGGCTGAAACAGACCATACTATCCACGCTAAAGTACCTTGATTTGAAAGTAGAGACTTAACCTTGCTTTTCATGAAATACAGTATAAGTAAGAATTGAGTTTAATTAAATATAATTTTTCTCGAAAAACCTATATAATGCTGTACCTACATTGATTGTCATTGCGAGCACCGAAGCATTCCAGTTCAGACTTAGTAGAAACTCTATACTGGGTTGCTTCGCCGGCGCTCGCAAAAATTAAAAAATTTATTTTGAGGACAAGGTTATGTACAGAAAAATATTAAATTTTAGCGCTGGTATTATGTGTCTTTGTATTTGTGAAAGCAGCATAGCAACCGATCATACCCGTTCAGGGGAAGAAGTTTTTAATTCGGCTTGTAAAGCTTGTCATGCCACCCAATTTCCGAATGCGCCGCAAGCGCACGATATAGCAGCCTGGCAAAAGAAATACTCTATTTCAGAAAATCAAGCGAAACAAAAATATCCTAATTTAAGCGGTAAGGCTTTGGATCAGCAAACAATGGCCGTATTAGTAGCTAAAGTCCGTAACGGTAACAAAACCATGCCGGCCAAGGGGCTTTGTAATGATTGCAGTGACCAGGAATATCAGAACGCTATTTTATATATGATGCAGCCTGTGAAAAAATAAGATATGACTAGCAAACGTTATGGTTTAATCACAGACTTTGTTGCATGGCAATTATTGGGAAAAGATGCAGCAACATTCTTGCAGGGGCAATTTACCTGCGACGTTCGCAAACTGACACCCGGCGCTGCAATTCCAGGAGCCTGTTGCGATCATAAAGGTCGAGTGCAATTCAATGGCTGGATTGGTCAAACTCCGGAAAATTTTATTTTGTTGATCCCATCAAGTATAGCGCAATCAGCATTACAACATTTAAATAAATTCGCGATTTTTTCCAAAATTAAATTTGAATGCAAGGCAAATTTTGCAGGATTAAATTTTATTGGCCCAGAATTGGTTCAATGGGATTTTCAAAAAATAATACATGGCCAAGCAACTGCAACCATGCACTGGTACTTTGGTGAATCTACAGACATTCAGCCACTGCAACTGGCTTTATCCAAAGTTTCTCAAGAAATTAATTTACCCGAACTACAAAGACAGAGAATTTTGAACCGCTTAGTTTTTATCGAACCTGGCGCTCAGGGACTATTTACTCCACAAATGATCGAACTGGAAAAATGGGGCTGCATTAGTTTCAACAAAGGATGTTATGTCGGCCAGGAAGTTGTCGCCAAGACGCAATATTTAGGCCAACTTAAAAGACATTTACATACAATAAAATGGAACGGTAGCACTAATCCAAAAATAGGCGGCGCCTTAACCAACACTCAAAAAGCACAAGTAGGAAACATTGCCGCCACCTGCCAAAATTTAGAAGGTGATTGGTTACTGCTGGCAGTAATATCAGATCATTCGCTAAATGAACCTATTTTTTACCAAGAAAATAAATGTGTTTTTTCGAAAAGAGATTTAAGCTTATTCTAAAGTTGGCTAAATCCACATCCTATGATGGCTCAAATCGCCCATAGACCTGGCTTTGATTCACGACGGACAATAATTGGGACTTCAGCAACTCTAACTGCTGCGTGCGCGTTTTCCACAAGGATTGGAGTGCTTTGAGGTCCGCCCGCACATCCCACTGCCCACCACTGAGCTCGCTCCCCCATGGCAATCGTATTGAAATAAATTCTCCAAAGATTTTTTAAAAACTGTTACCCCAATAACGTATATCAGAAGTACTGCACCCGAAAATCTAATGATTAAGAGTCCTTTTTAAATAATAAATGTGTGGAATGAGTAAAACGAGTTAATCAGCTCGTAGTTTAAACCGGTGACAAAATAACGGGTGGAGTATTCCACTTGATCATTTGTCGTTCGGGTAATATCCACTTTCCCGATCCCTTGTAAACCGGGAAACCGGATGTTAAAACCCGCTTCTTTCCGAGCCGATATCAAGGTATAGCGCCGTGTTTCGATTCGGCCATGATGGTGAAGTTTCTCGACTCTGCGCAGGTGCAACATATTTTTGTATTTCTTTTCTCCGCCTTCAGCTATTGCAAAAATAGCACAGACGGCTTGATACAACGTCGGCTGATTTTCCTTGAGTGACAGCACACGGCTTTCTGCCGAATGATCTGTCTGGCGATTTTGGTTTGACAACCCATCGCGTCAATGGTGACGATAGCCCCGGTGACATCCATCATTTCCAGTACTTGAGGAATGGCGGTAATTTCATTGGATTTGGCGGCGGTTTTGACTTGCGCTAACATCAACTTGCAAAATTTTAGAATTATCTGGCATAGTCAATGTGGAAGCTATTAAGAAAGTGTACCGCCGGGCCTGTATGAAATACCATCCTGACCGTAACCCCAGCGGTGAGCACATGATGAAGCTCATTAACGCGGCTTATGACGCACTCAGGGATTATACGGATGATCTTGTGTGTGGAAGAGGAAGCTAACCCTTACGCGGAAATATTGAGCCGGGCATTAAACGCCATTATGGGCTGCTCTTTAGAAATTGAAATCTGCGGAGCATGGATATGGTTAAGCGGAGATACCCGGCCACACAAAGAACTTTTAAAACAAAATGGCTTTCGTTGGGCACCCAAAAAAGAAAGATGTTTT
>JAFEDN010000088.1 GCA_018241585.1 Pseudomonadota bacterium
AAACTAAAGAGTCGCCTAAAGGCGAGGGAATTTGACCCCAAAGGGGACCTTAAACGATCAACACCCGTTACTACCCCAGATGATGATAAAGGTAAAGACTTGTTATCTTATCTTTCATCTCAAAGACAGGAAGCTCTAAAAGTATTTAACCAGATTGAGTACGATGAAAACAGAAATATTACAGAACGTGGTATTTATCAGTTCTGTGCTTATGTTATAGATTTAATAACTAAAGACCCATTTGCGGCCAATAAAATGCTGAAACATGACCATTATAATTATAGGCATGTATATCCTTTCAGGAGCCAATTGAACAGATTGTTAGATTTTTGGAAGAGCCATCAGGAAACAATAAAGGAACATATCCTTTTCAATAAAAATAAGCCCGGAGAATCAGCAGTCGATATTTATCGTGCAATCAAAGAACATAAATCACCTATTTTTTCTAATATACCCCCTCCAGGAATACAAGATGTCTCTCTAGTAACCAGCCTCCCGGTTTCAATAACACAACCTCCAGGACCAAAATACTCTTCTGCGCCAATTCCTGGTATGGAGACTGCTCTTAGCACTCTCCCTGAGCCATTAGGAGTTCTTACTGACGACTCTTTAGATTCTAAGAAGTTACCACCCATCGGAGTGACGCCAGGGTATGAGCCGATCTATCCGCAAATCACTACAGAAGATTTGAAATCCAGTTTGCCGGTTCAGCCATCTGCCCCTCCAGGTGTGACTGAGCTATCGGGCGGCTTTGCAAGAATCTATCCGGGATCACCTACCTTGCCGTCTGCTCCATCAGATTCAACTTACATATCCCAAACTGAATTTGATGCTATAAATAATCCGTTATTAGAGCCAACCCCTCTGGATTCGAAAGATGTAGTTGCTTCAACAGCAAGTTCTGGTGTCGCAACTTCTTTAGAAGTTTTGCTTAGCAGCATGCCCGCGCCTCCTACTACTTTACCTGGGGTATTATCGGGAAATCCTAGCACTTTAGTCGGCAATACCAAATCCCGTAAGACCAATCCACCTGCTACCATCGCGCAACCAAGCATGATTTCAGCATAAATTTGTCAATTGGCCTTCGACCGATATAAAAACCGGAGCAGGATATACCCAGATAGTCCTGCTAATAATGAGCCTGCTAGCACCCCGGTTCTCACCATCGCGGCATGCATGGAAGAACTTTTTCCGTATTCAAAGGCTAATGTGCCAATAAATAAGCTCATGGTGAAACCTACCCCGCCAATTAAACCTACGCCATAAACAGCCCACGGGGAAACGTTGGCCGGTAATTTAGCTATTTTGCACTTCACCGCCAACATCGAAAATCCCCAAATTCCTAGTTGTTTACCTAAAAATAATCCTACCCCGATCCCTAAGGAGATTGGTCCTAAAAAATGAGCCAAAGTTAGCCCCTCAAATGAAACCCCGGCGTTAGCAAAAGCGAAAAGCGGTAAGATTCCAAAGGCTACCCAAGGATGTAAAGCTTTAATTAATTCTGCAGCCGGTAAATAATTGGGTTTAGCTGGGTCACGTAAAGGAATAGTAAAGGCTAAGACAATGCCTGATAAAGTGGCATGGACGCCCGATTTTAAAACGCAAAGCCACAAAATGGCGCCTAAAATAAAATAAGGTAAATAACTGGTGATCCGTAATCGATTCAAAATCACTAAACATCCAATCAAAATTAATGCCAAAATCAAAGAGATAACTGAAATACCGTGATTATAAAATATTGCAATAATAATAATTGCCCCGATATCGTCGAAAATAGCCAAAGCCATTAGAAAAATTTTGATGGCTGGCGGTATTCTTTTACCTAGCAGCGATAAAATACCCAATGAAAAGGCAATATCAGTCGCAGTAGGTATCGCCCATCCGCGAAGCGCTTCAGCATTCTTAAAATTAAAACCAATGTAAATGATCGCTGGAATAATCATCCCACCTAAAGCCGCCACACCCGGTAAGATTGCCTTTGAAAAAGAATTTAATTCCCCCTCAAATAATTCTCTTTTAATTTCTAAGCCGACCAAAAGAAAAAACAGGTCCATAAATCCATCATTAATCCATAATAAGACCGGCTTAGATAAAATGTAATGACCAAATTGCAAAGAGAAATGAGTGGAAAAAAACTGGTGGTAATAAATACTCCATGGTGAATTATCAATTATTAACGCCAACACAGCCGTTACGAATAATGCAATTCCGCCGCTGGCTTCAAGATGAATGAAGCGATTGATAATCTTCCCTAAATGCATAGTCGATAAATTTTCCTACATCTAAAGCAATAAAAATGTGGCTGAATGAACAACCATAATAATTAGCTATTTAAGATAGGATATTATGAATGACAAATCCTGAGCAAGAATTTTTCTTTGCTGAGCTAGCCAAGAAACTAAAAATTATTGAAAATAGAATCAAAGCTCTAAATTTGCAGATAGCAGAGCAACAAGCTGGCATCGATGACCTATTCGTTTGCGGCAAGTTAATGTCACAGTACATCCAAGGCAAGCAGCGGAGCAATAAAAAAATTTGCTTTTATGCACAAAAATGGCAGGAACTATCAAACATAGACCATTGCATACTAGCCAGCGACCGATAAGACAGCTAAGAATAAAGCTATGATGCTGCTGATCGCTACATAGAGACTGTTGACTCTAAGCTAAGTAATTCCTAGAATCCTCTCAAACTAAAATAGAAGGTAGAAACTATCATGCGTATTTTTGTTACAGGTTGCGCAGGATTCATTGGCAGCCAAATGGTTGATCGGCTACTATCTGCGGGACATAAAGTAGTCGGTTATGACAATTTGTCAACTGGTATGGTTCAATTTCTCCAGTCAGCTCAACGATCCGAGAACTTTACTTTTATTACTGGAGACCTTCTAGACCTGACAAAGTTAACCTCAGCGATGCAATCATGCACAATGGTCATGCATTTCGCTGCCAATGCCGATGTGCGTTTCGGCATAAATCATCCCAATAAAGATTTAGAGCAAAATACTATCGCAACCTTTCATGTTTTGGAGGCAATGCGAACCAATGGTATTAAGCAACTGGTTTTTGCGTCAACCGGTTCCATCTATGGTGAAGCCGCCATCATCCCAACCCCTGAAAACGCGCCCTTTCCCATACAAACCTCTTTGTACGGCGCCTCTAAACTGGCCGCGGAAGGGATGATCCAAGCTTATTGTGAAGGCTTTGGATATCAAGCTTACATTTTCCGGTTTGTTTCCATTCTGGGAGAACGTTACACCCACGGCCATGTATTCGATTTTTATGAGAAATTACTCAAAAACCCGAATCAGCTTGAGGTATTAGGCAACGGCCAGCAAAAAAAATCCTATTTGTATGTTCATGATTGCATAGATGCGATTTTCATCGCTTTGGAAAAAGCCAAAGAACCAGTGAATATTTTCAATCTCGGAACCGATCAATATTGCCAAGTCAATGACTCGATTGGCTGGATATGTGATCACCTCAAAATCGATCCAAAACGGATTTATTCAGGAGGCGAGCGCGGTTGGATCGGCGACAATCCGTTTATCTATTTAGACTGCAGCCGAATCCGGAAATTAGGCTGGCAACCTAAATACTCTATCCGTCAAGCGATTATTGCCACTTTAACCTATTTACAAACCAATCATTGGGTTTATGAACAGAGAAAAATTTCGGAGACAGTATGAAGTTAACAGGTCGAAGAGTATTAATTACCGGCGCTAGCCGAGGCTTTGGCTTCGCTGTAGCTCAGGCCATGGTCAAAGCTGGAGCCGATATTGCCCTGTGCGGACGCAATGAAAATTCTTTAGCAAAAGCACAGCAGTTGCTGTCTGCAGAAAACCGCTCCTCCAAAATTATTTACACTGTAGCCGACGTTGCAGTTCCACAAGACGTAGCAAAATTCGTTGGCAACGCCATCGAACAAATGGGCGGTATTGATGTGGCCATTACTAATGCCGGCATATATGGAACCAAAGGCCCCCTAGAAACAGTGGATTGGCAGCAGTGGTCGGATGCTATCGACATTAATTTAAAAGGGTCTGTATTAATCTGCAAAACCGTGCTCCCTTATTTGAAAGCCCAACGATATGGCAAAATCATCATGCTATCCGGCGGCGGCGCTACCAAACCGATGCCTTACTTAAGTGCTTATGCAGCCTCTAAAGCAGCGGTGGTTCGCTTTGCTGAAACTTTAGCAGGCGAAGTGGCTGACTATGGAATTGATGTGAATGCCTTAGCCCCTGGCGCTTTAAATACCGCTATGTTAGAGGAAGTGTTAGCAGCGGGACCAGAAAAGGTGGGACAAAATTTTTATGATCAACTGTTGAAACAAAAACAGCAAGGTGGTGAAAGCCTGGAAAAAGGCGCTGCATTATGCGTCTACCTGGCGTCGGCTGAAAGTGATGGGATCTCCGGTAAACTGATTAGCGCTATTTGGGACCCATGGAAATCGTTAAATCACTACAAAAAAGAATTACAAAATTCTGATATTTACACCTTGCGTCGGATTATTCCAAGCGATAGAGGTCTAGTTTTAGATGACAAATCTTAAAGTAATCAAAGTCGGTATTATCGGTTGTGGTCTAATCGGTCAAAAAAGAGCCAAAGCTTTAGCAGGGGCAGAATTAGTTGCCTGCAGCGATAAAGACCCTATTAAATGCGCACAATTTGCTCAGCAAAATGGAAAAATCAAAAGCTACCAAGACTGGCGCAAGATGCTCGATGACCAAACCATCGATGTCGTCGTTATTGCTACTCCCCATAACACTTTAGCCGAAATGACTTTGCAGGCAATGCAAGCCAACAAACACGTTTTGGTAGAAAAGCCAGCAGCATGTTATCCGGAAGAATTAGAACCGCTGTTTACTTTACCGCAATTTTCTAAAGTCTGCGTCAGAGTCGGCTTCAACCACCGTTACCATCGGTCTTTGCAAAAAGCCAAACAATTAATTAACCAAGGGATGATTGGTGATTTGATGTATATTCGTGCTCGTTATGGCCATGGCGGTAGAATTGGCTATGACCAGGAATGGCGGGCCGACCCCGCGATATCCGGTGGCGGAGAATTACTTGATCAAGGAGTCCATTTAATCGATTTAGCACGATGGTTTTTAGGAGAATTCGTCGAACAGTCCGGTTTCGCGCATACTTATTTCTGGAATATGCCGGTGGATGATAACGGCTTCTTGTTGTTAAAAACCGCTCAAAAGCAAGTGGCTTTTCTCCATGCTAGCTGCACGGAATGGAAAAATATTTTTAGTATGGAAATTTACGGCCGCCAGGGTAAGCTGGTCATCGAAGGTTTAGGCGGCAGTTATGGAGTGGAGCGGTTGATACTTTATAAAATGTTGCCTGAAATGGGTCCACCTGAAACCACTATATGGGAATACCCTATGGCAGATAATTCCTGGCAGATCGAATTTGCTGATTTTTTAGAAGATATCCGCTTGCAACGACCTAGTAATCCAGGATTAAAAGACGCCTATGAGGCGCTAAAAATAGTTCATAACGTCTATAAGGAATGCCAACTATGATAGTCACCCGCAGTCCGCTACGAATTTCTCTAGGAGGAGGTGGAACCGATTTACCCTCTTACTACCGGGAGCACACCGGCTTCCTGATCGCTGCTGCCATTGACAAATATGTTTATATTACCCTGCACCACACTTTTGTCGAAGAAATCATTATCAAATATTCCAAACTGGAGCGAGTCAAAAATATTGGTGAAGTACAGCATCCGATTATTCGTGAAGCATTGAGATTTGTCGGTGTTGAATCACCCCATCTGGAAATTACCAGTATGGCAGATATTCCAGCAGGCACCGGCTTGGGTTCATCGGGAAGTTTTACGACCGCATTGCTCAAAGCCTTACACCACTTTAAAAAAAATCTAGTCCATCCTGAGGAATTAGCACAACAGGCCTGCCACATTGAAATGGATTTATTAAAGGAACCGATCGGCAAGCAAGATCAATACATCGCTTCATACGGCGGGATAACCTGCTTTGAATTTCTTCCGGACCATCGAGTAGTAGCTCGTCCATTAAAAATTTCTCAAGAAACGCTTTATAATTTGGAAGATAATCTGTTGTTATTCTTTACTGGTTATTCTCGTTCCGCTTCCGATATTTTGCGCGAGCAAGATAATAAAAGTAAGGAGAAAAATCAGGAGATGATTGCCAATCTACACTTTATAAAAGATATTGGTTTACACAGTTTACAAGCTTTAGAAAGTGGCGATTTACATGCCTTCTCCGAACTGATGAACGTGCATTGGCGATATAAAAAACAACGTTCTAAGAATATGAGTAACACCAAAATCGATGACTGGTATGAATTAGCACTGAGCAGCGGCGCTCTAGGCGGCAAAGTCATTGGCGCCGGCGGAGGAGGTTTTTTAATGTTTTATGCCGAGGAGAAAACTAAATTAAGACATGCACTGCGTGAGGCAGGGTTAGTTGAGTTACGCTTTAAATTTGATTTTACCGGCTCGCAAGTGGTGGCTCAATCATGAGCAGACTTTACCCAGTAGTTATTTTAGCAGGGGGTTTGGCCACTCGGCTGCAACCGCTCACCCAATCAATTCCCAAATCTTTGGTCGATATTCATGGCAAACCCTTTATTTATCACCAGTTAACCCTGCTAAAAAAACAAGGCGTTCAACACGTGATTCTTTGCATCGGCCATTTGGGCGAACAAATTAAAGATTATGTGCAAGAAGGCGCTGATTTTGGCCTGCAAGTTGACTATTCTACCGACGGCCAGCGGCTATTAGGCACGGCAGGAGCAATCAAGCGAGCGCTGCCATTGGTTGGCCCTTATTTTATGGTGATTCATGGCGATTCCTACCTCAATTGTGATCTTTACTCAGTGCAAGCTGCATTTCAAAGAAGCCACCGATTGGCTTTAATGACTGTTTACCGTAATCATGATCAATGGGATAAAAGTAACATTGAATTTTCAGAGGGTGAGATTCTCAATTACGATAAAATCAATCAAACTAAGCTGATGCAGCATATCGATTATGGTTTAGGCGTGTTTAACCAAGCAGCCTTTGAACCTATCCCAGATAATGAACCTTACGACCTGGCTCTGCTTTACCAAACCTTGCTCAAGCAAAAACAACTGGCTAGCTATGAAATTCAAAACCGTTTTTATGAAGTGGGTTCTTTTTCAGGAATCAATGACTTAAAGCAATTTATTTTATCCACCTGAATCATTTTAGAGGAGTATGCGCATGACTTTTACCCAACAATTTTTAGCAGACGCTAAAAAAATAATTGACCATATTGATGTGAGTGTTATCGAACACGCGGTCAACTTGTTAGCAGATATTCGTAAAAACCACGGACGTTTATTCATTTTAGGAGTCGGCGGCAGCGCTGCCAATGCTGCTCACGCGGTTAATGATTTTCGTAAAATTACTGGTATTGAAGCCTATGCACCCACTGATAATGTTTCAGAACTAACCGCCCGAACCAATGATGAAGGCTGGGCAACCGTTTTTTCAGAATGGTTAAAAATCAGCCGGTTTAACTCAAAAGATGGCATACTGGTGCTTTCAGTAGGGGGTGGTAATTTAGAAAAAAATGTCAGCCCCAACTTAGTCGCTGCTTTGCAATTAGCCAAACAAGTGGCTGCGCGAATCATTGGGATTGTCTCACGTGACGGAGGCTATACTGCAAAAACCGCCGATGCATGCATTTTGATACCGGTGGTTAACGAGACCACCATTACCCCGCACGCGGAAGCATTTCAGGCGGTAGTCTGGCATCTGTTAGTTTCACATCCTCACTTAAAACAAATTCAAACCAAGTGGGAATCAGTGCATTCATTAGCAATTAATTCATGAACCGTGGCGTATTTCTTGACCGGGATGGTGTTATTAATCGGGTTATGATTCGTGATGGGAAACCCTACCCGCCCTCCAACCTAAATGAATTAGTCATCGATCAAGAAGTTTTTCCAGCTTTG
>JAFEDN010000089.1 GCA_018241585.1 Pseudomonadota bacterium
AGGAAAGCAAGAATGGTCAGAATCATTACTATAAATGATATAAAAACCATTCTAAAACGGAAGCAGCTTAAAAATTTTTTTTTAGAACTAATTGAAGAACTCAAAAAAGATTTCATAAGATGGCAGGATTTTAAAAAAACTCCTCGACACGCTACCCATTATAAACATGGCGTCATTGAACTGATGCCGATCAGTGACGAATTCTTTTATAGCTTCAAATACGTCAATGGTCACCCTTTCAATCCCTGGGCAGGAAAATTAAATGTGGTGGCCGTGGGGTTATTGGCGGAAGTGATCAGCGGGTATCCTCTGTTAATTTCGGAAATGACTTTACTAACGGCTTTAAGGACCGCGGCTACTTCCGCTTTGGCGGCATCTTATCTAATTAAACCTGGCGCGCGTGCTATGGCGATGATCGGTACGGGTTCGCAATCCGAATTTCAGGCATTGGCGCATCATTTTATTTTAGGAATAGATCAAATTCACTATTACGATATCGACTCCGCGGCAATGGATAAATTTGCAAAAAACCTCGCTGCTTATCCGTTGCAGCTAATCCCGGCGCAAAGTGTTGCCGAAGCCATTAATCAAGTCGATGTCATTACTACCGCGACCGCTGCCAAAGCTAAAGTCACTGTATTGTCGGATTTATTGGTTCATTCAGGAGTTTTTATCAATGCCATTGGGGGAGATTGCCCCGGTAAGACAGAATTGGACCCTTCGATTTTTGAGCGAAGTAAAATTGTAGTAGAAGATCTAGAGCAAACACGATTAGAAGGGGAAATACAACATTTACAAGGTGCTCAATCCATTTATGCTGAACTTTGGGAGTTAGTTGATGGCCGGAAACCGGGTAGAACGCATCCTGATGAAATATTTATTTTCGACTCAGTGGGTTTTGCATTAGAAGATTATTCTATCTTGAAATATATTTATCGTTTATCACAAGAATACCATCTTGGAACTATAATGGATTTGGTTCCAGTACTTAAAGACCCCAAAAATCTATTTAGTCTATGTTATACTGCATAAGCTACTATAGATAAAATAGCTAAGATCATTCCAGCCAAATAGTAAGTAGAAAGAGTCTCATTCAGTACTAACCAAGCAATCAGCACGGTAGAAATAGGCATGACCGTGGTGACTAAAGAAGCCATTATGGCGTCGACTTTCTCCGAACCGAGATACCAAAAAAGATAAAACATCCCCGAAGAGAGTCCAACTAAAACCAGCACCGCTAGATTCAACGTGGTAAAATGAAAACTGCACCAATGAACTTCAAGTATCAAAAAGGGGAATAGAATAATAGCGTTAATTGCATTGATGATTCCAGACATTAAAAAAATAGGCAAACGCTTCGTTGGAATTTTAACTAGCACATAATAAGCGGTCTCGGGCAATAAAGCTAAAAAGACCAGTAAATTCCCTAATAAGCTACCCGTATGCTTTGGTTCTGAGGCGGCATGATGCGTGCTAATGATTACTAACCCTAGCGTGGCAAACCCAACACAAATGGTCTTTTTAAGAGTAAATCGTTCTCTTAGAAAAATCCATGAGGCGACAGCAATTAAAGCGGGTAAAGTACTGGTTATAATACCCGCTGATTGCGCATCTGTGTAACCTAAACCGAGCACCATTAATAAATTAAAAAATACCCCTGCACAGATGGCTTGCAAAAATAGCAATAGCCAATCTTTGGCGTTCAGCCGTTGAAAATGCTGTTTGAGAGGAATTACTTTTTCATTCGTGCACCAATGAAGGGGTAACAACAAAACGGCAGCCAGGAAAAAACGTCCGGTTAGAATGAACAGCACCGGAAATGAACTAAGTAAGAATTTAGAACCGGTTATATTAATACCAACGCTAAGTTGTGCTAATGCCAGTAATCCAAAAGCATATAAATGTGTTCGCTTCACGGTTTCTCTAACAAATACAAATTGGTTCTGCTTTCATGACTTTAATTTAACAAAAATACTTTTTTCAAACAAATAAATATTAATATGAATTCGAAAACCTGGAAGTCTTTTTGGTTACCTGGCAATTGGGCAACAGCCTGTTGCCCAACCGTCGCTGCTGACACCAATATATTTCTAAGCTTTAAAAATGAGTAATTGGGGTTGAGCAATGTGTACATGAGTTAAATGCTCTATACTTATTCAGGAGCCGCTGATGAAAAAAACAGGTTTTTTGTTGATTTTAATTATAATTTTTTTATTGTTTGGTGTTGTAGAATTTAAAAAACATCGTCAAGATGCACAGAAAAACATTTATAATCATGCAGGCGTCAACATGCTTGCTCCTGCTGTGGATTCTGCCTTGCCGCGTGTCTACGTGCCCAACAGCCTAGGCGATAGTGTTTCTGTTATTGACCCAAAAACTTATCGGGTGATTGACACATTCAAAACCGGCAAGAATCCTCAACATATCGTCCCTTCTTATGACCTCAAAACGTTATGGGTTTTGAATGACAAAAGTAACACGGTTACTCCCATTGATCCTAATACCGGCAAACCCGGAATCAGTGTTCCTGTAGACGACCCTTACAATTTGTATTTTACCCCCGATGGACATTTCGCAATTGTTGTGGACGAGGAGCTTAAGAAACTGGATTTTCGTAATCCGCACACAATGAAATTGATGTTTTCTGTCCCTGTGAGCTGTATGGGGGTTAATCATTTAGATTTTGATGCAAATGGCCGGTTTGTAGTGGCCACCTGTGAATTCTCGGGACAATTGTTAAAATTGGATCTATCCACTCATAATATTATTGGTTATTTAACTTTGGGACTTGATCACGCTGGAGCAGGCTCAATGCCACAGGATATTCGCTTAGCTCCCGATGGTAAAGTTTTTTATGTTGCAGACGCTACCCATGGGGGAGTTTTTTTAATCGATGTAAATGATTTCACTCAAATAGGCTTTATCAAAACGGGTGTTGGCACTCATAGTGTTTATCCCAGCCGTGATGGCAAATATCTGTATATTGGTAACCGTGGTTGCGCTAGTGTTGGTTGTCATTCAGGAAACTGTACGCCGCACGGTCAAGGAAGTATTAGTGTGATTGATGCTTCTGCGCGAAAAGTGGTGGCCAACTGGCCTATTCCTGGAGGGGGAAGCCCTGATATGGGAAATGTAAGCGCGGACGGCAAAGAGCTATGGCTTTCTGGGCGGTACGATTCGGAAGTATATGTGTTTGATACTAAGACCGGCCGGCTTAAACATCGTATACCTGTCGGGCTCAGTCCACACGGGATGACAGTTTGGCCCCAGCCTGGCCGTTATTCCTTAGGGCATACCGGCAATATGCGTTAATTTAATAAAATATTGAATCAATATTGAACTGCTTAAAAAGTTTTGTTAAGGTGCTTAAGAAATCTCTGTTTTCTCCGAAAATTGGCGGTTGTTTGCTCCACTTCAGACAATATTAATCTTAATTTTTTCCGCGAGGTAAACCAATTGTTTTTGATTAATGCTCAAAACATCAGTAAATCTTATGGTGTTATTCCTTTATTTAAAGATATTTCTTTTAATATTAGTGAAGGAGAGCGGTTAGGTTTAATTGGTCCTAATGGATGCGGCAAGTCGACCTTTTTAAAAATATTAATGGGATTGGAGACGCCGGATAATGGCAAGATAGTAAAAAGCCGGAATGTGCATACGGTTTATCTTGCTCAAACAGATGTTTTTAATTCGTATGATACCGTTCAAACTGTTTTGTTTGAGAATAAAGCCAATCTATTAGGTCAAGCAGATTGCCAATATTTAATACGAGAAGTCACCTTTAGTGACTCTGTTTTCAATCTTGATCAAAAGATCAGTTCACTGTCCGGAGGTTGGCGAAAGCGCATTGCAATTATTAAAGCATTGTTACAAAAACCGACTGTTTTGTTGATGGATGAGCCTACTAATCATTTAGATTTGGAAGGCATTTTGTGGCTGGAGGAAATATTAAATAAAACAAATTGTGCTTATGTTTTAGTAAGCCATGACCGTTATCTCTTAGAAAATTGTACTAATGTCATTATGGAATTGAATCGGGTGTATATCGATGGATATTTGAAAAATTCAGGAAATTATAGTGATTTTTTGCAAAAACGTGAACAAATACTGAGCGGACAAATCCAGCAGGAGCAGGTGTTACTGAACAAAATGCGCCGTGAACAAGAGTGGCTACAGCGTCAACCTAAAGCAAGAACAACCAAAGCGCAATATCGCATTGATAATGCTGAAAAACTCCGAGAAAATTTACGTTTATTAAAAACCAGTAATCTACAAAATCGTAAAGCAGGAATTAATTTTGATGCTACTGGAAGAAAAACAAAAATATTAATCTCATTAAACCAAGTCGCTTTAACCCGCGAGCATAAGAAATTATTTTCGAATTTAAGCTTAAAGTTGACTCCCGGTTTTTGTTTAGGTTTGATGGGGCCTAATGGAAGTGGTAAAAGCAGCTTAATCAATTTACTCAAAGGGGATTTACTGCCAGCTCAAGGTGTTATTGAGCGGGCAGATAATTTACGGATTATTAATTTTGATCAACATAGGCAGCAACTGAATCAACAGCAAACTTTATGGCATGCTTTAGCTCCAGATAGCGATAGTGTGACTTTTCGTGGTCAAAATATTCATGTTGCCGCTTGGGCTAAACGTTTTCTTTTTGCGGTAGACCAATTACATCAATCTGTTTCACGTTTATCAGGTGGAGAACAAGCTCGAGTGCTGATTGCCAATTTAATGTTACAGCCGGCAGATATTTTATTGTTAGATGAGCCGACTAATGATTTAGACATTGCTACTTTGGAAATTCTTGAAGACAGTTTGAGTGATTTCCCTGGAGCTATCGTTTTAATTACTCATGACCGGTATTTAATTGATCGTCTCAGCGATCAACTTTTGTATTTAGATGGCGATGGTCATGCCGAGTTTTTTGCTGATTATGCGCAGTGGCGGCAAAGCTTGCAGTCACGAGGGCAATCTTCTATAACCTCTTCGCCAGAAAAGATTGCTAAAACTAAAAAGCTCACTTATGAAGAACAAAAAGAGTTACAGCGCTTGCCGGATAAAATTCAAAAAGCGGAAGCTGCTGTTGCAGCCTTGCAAGCACAATTATCAGAACCACACATAATGAATGATCAAACGCGATTGCTGCAGCTTTGCAAAGAAATTGAGACAGCTAATTCCAAAGTGGAAAGTTTATATCAGCGCTGGCAAGAGCTGGAAGCTAGTAATTCTCGCTCCGCGTGATCGCTTCCTGGTTATCAAGTAAGTATAAAAATAAGATCACAATGTTTCATAATTAAAAGTCAATTTTTATTGCACCCCACATGCAGTTGATTATTACAAATTTGCAAAAATAAATTTGAACACGGTTGGAGAATTTTGCTGATCATCGCTAATTAATCTTTATTCTTCGGGTAGCAATATTTTTCAAATTGATTTGAAACTGTTGCTATTAATTCTTTATAGAGCTGCATTACTTAAAATGTCGGACTGTTTTATCCATAACGGTATTTAATTTTATTGGTTGATCTGATGGAATTGGCTACAGAAAATGTCAGGCTCATTCGAATCTGGCTATGTAATTCATCACCCACTGATTATGAAAGGAAGAACATGATTGCCGTCATCCGTAATCCGCACGACAAATTATTCAAGCTTTCCATGGAAGAGCCCAGAGTTGCTCATGAGTTTCTATCTGCACATCTGCCATCTGAAATTTTAACCAGAATAAATGTTCAGCAAGTTAAAATGGAAAACCATTCTTTTATAGATGCGACCTATCAAGAAA
The DNA here is from genome assembly GCA_018241585.1 of Pseudomonadota bacterium. Lineage (GTDB taxonomy): Bacteria > Pseudomonadota > Gammaproteobacteria > Coxiellales > Coxiellaceae > JAFEDN01. The sequence goes on from JAFEDN010000089.1 coordinate 5,789, forward strand.
CCGAAGCCGATGTTATTTTTTCCGTTCCGATGAAAGGAGGGAAAGGATATATTTATTTATTATTGGAGCACCAAAGTGAAATAGACCCTATGATTGCTTTTCGATTGCTGGTTTATCGGGTTAGGTTGATGGAAAGGCATTTGAAACAATATCCTGATCAGCCATTACCTTTAATTTACTCTATGGTAGTTTACAATGGTGAACAACTTTGGGGTAAACCTATTGATCTCTTTGATTTATTTGGTGCAGAAAAGGTATTGGCTAAAGAATGGTTGTTTAATCCGGCGCAATTATTGGACCTACAAAGGTTGACCGATGAAGAGCTCAGTGGTAGGAAATGGTCAGGTTTAATTGAATTAGCCTTAAAAAATAGAAAAATACCTGATCTTGAAGCGTATTTACAAAAGTTAATTCCTAGGATTGGCATCATTGAACAAATCGATGCAGCGGGCATAAAATTAGGAAAGTTTGTGATAAGATATGTATTACGAGACGCCAATGCAGAAGGCGTAGGATTGTTTTTAGAAATGGTACAAGAAAATCTCTCTTCCGAATTAAGGGGTGAAGCGATGACTTTAGCAGAAGAATTGAGGCAAATAGGCCTTAAACAAGGAATGCAACGAGGAGAAGCGGCACTTTTCACACGTTTGTTGAAAAGACGTTTTCATGAAATTCCTGAATTTTACTTTAATTACATAGAAAAAGCCGATGCCGATACACTGTTACTCTGGGGTGAGAAAATTTTGGATGCTAAAACTTTAGAAGAAATTTTTGCATGAAAAGCAGCGTAAATAGAGTCAGGCCAGTAATGATAAAAGCGTGATCCATCAAGGACTCAAATTAGTTTTTTTCAAAACTTCTGTTTTGTTCTATTCGTCCGGATGGCGAAAGGTAGCGAGTTATCCACTGCTGAGCGTTAAGTCGCGAGAGGCGGTGGGCAACGGTGGGTAGCAAGGAGGTTATTCACCGTTGCCCACCGCCTCCGCGGACGATGGCACGATCTTGTGCAAGTGAAGAGTGCAGACTAGGCTAACTCAAAATGTTCTGGGCTGGCGATAGCTTGCTCTGGATGGAATGAAGTGGCATGAGCATAACATTTTGATGAAAAAATTTTTTGGAACAATTCTTTTAAAGCCGCCTGCATTGGCATTGGCTGTGCGGATTCTAAATCAGTTTTCTCTTTCACTTTTTTGTCCAAATCTTCAAAGTGAATTCCCTCTTTTAGAAAAGCAGAAGCATTCAGTAAAGATTTTAATTTTTCATACGGAGTCATTACGTTTTTATAGGGATAAGTTTTTTTCTCTTTTCCCCGAGAATCTATTTTGACTGTCGCAAAATAAGCAGGACGATGAAAGTTCAGATAGTGGTTTAAATGTTGTCGAGAAAATAAATTCATCTCTTTTGGTCCAGCGTCTTGGAATGAAACTATAGCCAAAATATTTGCGCACAATGCTACCATTTTTGCTTTCAATTAATCCGTTATCATTACTTCGGCGAGGCCGAGACCGAGTAAACTCAATCAGTAATTTATTCAAAAGCCGTGCAACCACTTTATTCACGTATTCAGATCCATTATCGCTATGGAAGCCCTTAATTTTGAAGGAAAAGGCTGGCTACTGCGGTAGCCTCCCTTTATCCTACCCCCAGGCGATACGATGACATCTTGAGTTGGGACGCCAGCAACTCCAGCTGCTGGGTGCGGACTTTAGACAAGGATTGGAGAGCCCGGATATCAACCCCCATGGCTGCCGCCCCATGAAACCAAGACTTCACACCAACTAAGATCCCGACGCTCTGATCACCGCACCGTGCAAACGCAAAAGAATCCCCACACAACTTATCTTTGTACTTCACCGTGAACCAATCACCAGAACCTGGAAAATATTGAGATGTCCTAATTCGCGGCAATTTTTCCTCGGTAAACACAGGACAGGGATAAAATGATCTATCTTCCCGGCAGTATTCATTCACCACATGCGCGGGCACTTCCCTTTGTGCTCCGCCCACCACTTTACACCAGTGATTTTCCGCCCGTTGATCATACTTCCAGACTTTCTCGGCATTATCCATATACACCTGTAACGCTCCGATCAACGGCTGGAAGTTAAAATGTTTACCGTGCGCCGTGCCTTTCGTTTCCAATACTTCAAACTGCTCCCTTTGCTGCTCTTCCGGTAAAT
>JAFEDN010000008.1 GCA_018241585.1 Pseudomonadota bacterium
TTCCTTGAGCGCCGGGCGCTTGTAAATATATTGCCATTTTACTCTCCTGATCATTCATGGCTGGTCCCCGATTTTCGTATTTTAAATGAAATAAAAGTGGCATTGCAACCCGTTTGAAGCAAGCCATCCAATGAAATATCGAGCAAGGAGCATTCAGAAACTAATGATCAATATCAGGTGCTAAATGGTTAGCTAACGGCGGCAAGTCGCCTTGCCGACCCATTGCATAATCCATAAATAACTTTTTAAGAAAATGGGAGTGGTCGGTAAAATCTAACCCTAGGCTGCGGCATCGAATTAGCCAGTTTTCTTCGCGGCTGAAAAGGTCCTTAAACCCTCGCATAGCGGCTAACATAATGCTGTTACCTGCTTTGCGCCAACGTTGGTAGCGAGTGAGTACACGTAAACTACCAATATCCTGTTGCTTGTTGCGCGCATCCGCAATGACCTGAGCCAAAACCGCAGCATCCAGCAAGCCTAAATTAACACCTTGTCCGGCTAAGGGATGGATAGTATGCGCCGCATCACCAATCAAAGCCAAACGAGGCTGAACGTAAACCATAGCGTGACGCATGACCAATGGAATCGCTTGCAGCGGAGAGACACAAACCATAGAACCTAACCGGTGATCTAAGGCTGTGGTCAATTCTTGATTAAAATCAGTTGAGGACATTTCCAGCAGCCGTTTAGCTGCAGGTAAAGTATTTGACCAAACAATCGCGGTGGCAAAACGATCATTCAAGGGTAATACCCCCAGCGGGCCTGTTGATAAAAAACTTTGCCAACCGGTATCTCGATGCTCTAAGGCGGAATGAGCAACAAAAATTAACGCTTGCTGTTCATATGAACGTTCTGCAATTGCCACGCCCATCATGTCTCGAACCCAGGAACGCCCGCCATCCGCACCCACTACCAAATCTGCAAGAATGGTTGCACCATTATCTAATTGTATTTCAATGGGTCTTGGTGATTGTTCGCTAACAATATGAGTCAATTTAGAGGGATGACGAGGACATAAAATACTGACATTTTCAAAAGCAGCCAGTTTTTCCCATAGTGCTTTAATTAAAGCCCGATTTTCTATAATAAAACCTAATTGCGGCGCACCGATATCTGCACAATCAAAATGAATTTGCCCTCCACCTAATTTATCCCAAACTTGTAATTCTCGTAATGGAGCAATAGCAGATGGATTGATGCTTTCCCATACTTTTAAATTTTTTAAAATTTGCCACGAAGCCATATTGATGGCGCTCACTTTAGGGTCCAAGTGATTATCGGGCCAAGTTAATTCTGGTAATTTATTGTCCACTAAAGTAATGGCAAATTGTTCGCCGGCCAAAGCATTCGCCAATACCAAACCAACAATTCCTGCTCCAATGATAGTAATCATAAATTTCCTATTAAAATTTCAATAGCTAGACGATCTGGAAAAATATTGACGTAAAGGGATTAATTTAAAGCGATATCCCTCGCGCCAATTTTGGCAGCTTTCCAGACAAGCCTAAAAAGCGTTTGGCTAAGCGTCTCTTCAGCGGTTCGAATAAATCAGTTGCCAACAATCCTCCTGCTCTGAACATTCCCAATCCTGGCAAAGGAGCTTCAAACAAATAGCTTATGCCTAAAGTCAAACCGGTAATCCATCGCTGATCGGCAGTCCGCCAATCTTGATATTGTTTTAATACCTGCAAATCCCCTATTGATTGTTGATTTTTTTTAGCCGCCACTAAAATTTCTGCTAATGCCGCAGCGTCCCTCAAACCTAAGTTAAATCCTTGCGCCGCCAGCGGGTAAAGCGTGTGCGCAGCGTTACCTAATAAAACCGCACCCGGTTTTATTTGTTGTTTAGCCAACACCGTCTCCAACGGAAATACCGATCCGCGATCTACCATGGTACAGTTTTTTAATCTACCATGAAAAACTTGTTGCAACTGATCACACCAGCGCTGATCAGACCAATGCTGCATTTCTGCCATCAGTTTATCGGAAGCAACCCATACAATTCTACAGCGAAGCGGGTTTTTTAAAGGTAATACGGCAATAATTCCTTGGTTAGTAAAACGTTCATAGCAAATAGGAGGATGCGGTTGGCTAAATTCAACTGTAAATATTATTCCCTTATGTTGATCAAGCGGTTTAACCACATCAATATTTAACATTTGCCGGGCTAAAGAATGAGCGCCATCAGCAATCACCAATAATTTCGCAGCCACAGTCAAAACACCTTGCTGGGTTTGCACAGTCACCTGCACCTCTTGATCCGGCTCAAGCTCGATATGCAGTAATTTTTGCAATGGAACAAATTTAACGGCTGGATTTTCAGTCCCTTTGCGACACAATTGATTTTGTAATTGATCACAAGGAACCACATAACCCAATGCTGCTAAATTTTCTTCCGCCGCTTTAAAGCGCAAAGTTCCAAAACGATTTTGTTCAGATATATGAACTGTTTTGATCGGTTCCGCCCACGGCTGCAACGTAGACCAAATCCCTAATGTTTCCAGTATACGGCGACTACATTCGTTAATTGTTAACGGCCGGCTGTCGGGCTGAGTTTGAGTACTAATAGGAATATGGGATTCTAAAACAATAATCCGGAATCCTGAGTTTTTTAAAGCCGCTAGCAAACTGGCCCCGACTAAGCCAGCTCCAATTATAATCAGATCACTTTCCATCGGCTATTCCTGACATATCCTTAAAAGGCTGACATATTTTTAAATTGGGAAAAGCTGAGGTAACTGCTTGTTGATTCGAAGCTAAAAAAAGCAGTTTTAAATTCGGCCCGGCGTCTTGGGTAAAAAAGACTGCCAAACCCTCAGATCGTAATTGCCAGACTTTATGCATCGCCGCCACGGTCTCTGGTAAAGAATACATGACCGGGGGCCAAGCACTGTGCATGGTTGCATGCATTGCTAACGCATTGGCCTCTGCTACCTGGCCCAAGTGCATGAAATCTTGTTCGTGCAATGCCTGCTTTATGGCTTCCATATCATTTTGAACTTGCTGAGGCCACGCTGAATATAATACCGAGGTTAACACGGTGCGTTTCATCGCTTCACGAGAAGAAATAGATTTTTGCCGACTATCCAGCAAATGCAAGCCGACCCGTAATTCCGGCCAAGCTATCGGCAGCAACAATCCATGACTGTCCATACCATTTTCAGCCTTGCCGGCTTGCCACTCGACAAACCCATGCCAAATTGATCTAGCGGCACTGCCGCTACCTAAGCGCGCCAAGATCGATAACTTTTCCGGCGGTAAGTTCCAGCCATAAAGCCGATCCAGTGCTAAAGTCAGGGCAGCAAATCCACAGGCGGATGATGCCAAACCAGCAGCTACTGGAATGTTCATTTCAGTTTTTATCTGATAGCGAGTTGCAGGTGTTGGCCGGAATAAGTCTAAAAAAGCTGTTAATCTGACTGCAAAAGGGCTATTTACATCGATTTTTTGGCCATTAAATTCAATTTGTTCTTGGCCTGCTATTTCACTTACGGTGGTAGTCGCCCCCTGGTCTCCTAAACTAATGGATAAGCTGGAAGTGACTGGCAAGTTGATCTCAGAATTACGTTTTCCCCAATACTTACATAAAGCAATATTGGTCGGCGCAAATGCTGATTCATTATCAACAATAGGCACTTTATTTAGCTTACTAAGTATTTCTTTGACGACCTCAATTTTTTTGATCATAAGGTAAAAAATTTTCTTTAAGCGCTTCATTAGCCACATTGCTCAGATCGACTTCTGACAACTTACCTGCTCGAATCAACGCAGCATTATGCAAAGACCATGCATAAAAGTCTTGATCATATTCATTTTTCTGCGATGACCTGTGACTCATAATTCCCCTTAGGTTTTTAGATTATAACATAACATCAAGAAAATCTTATAACCAGCAATTGCCGCTTTGCGCGAATCGCTTCCTGTTGTTCCCTCATTAGGATAGGTCTTTATCCATCATTTTTATAACCAGTAGGGCTAATCCTCACTGGTATTTGTTTCACACCTTTTTGTTCTTGGGTTTCATTAGCCGGGAAAGTGTTTTCCGGAATTTTGCCCAAAGCAATAACACAATCCCCTAATCCTGAACCTGAAATTTTTGCACCATAAATTTCCGGATGCTGATTGAATGCAAGCACTAATTCGTTCAAAAGCGGGGTACTGACCCCTAGCGAAACTTGTAAATCATGATGTTGGGTCATTAACCGCCCCAAATCCGGCCAATTTTTCACCTTGACATATTGAACCGCTTGGCGGGCGCAGCCATCGATTTGCTCATACAAGCTTTCATAATATCCAGGGTTAGCCCGTTGTTTTTCAGCCACTATTTGGATCACTGTCCGAGTGGGCACTTTAGCGCCTGAATAAACTAAAGAGATATCGGGATTAACTGCAAAAGATTGAATACTCAGCGGGTTAATTCGGTAAGCCACAATTCCTCCGTAGACTGCAGCTGCTACGTCTGCTCCCGAACCTACCCCCTGCACTGTTAAAATAACTGCTTTAGCTTCCTGGAATAATTGTTCTTTTGAAAAATTAAACCCTAACCATTGGCTCAAGGCACCCAGAGTTGCTACCGTTACCGCCGATGAAGAACCTAATCCCATGGTAGAACTAAAATCCGCTTGAACGGAAAGATCAAATCCAGAAGGCAGATGTTCATGTAATTGCTGAGTAGCGGTTAGGATAAATTCAAAAGGCGCTTTTGGCTCTAAATTATCGAGATCGAAAATGCCCGCTCCCAACTGAAGCGTTTGAATTTGAATTTTTCGGTCAACCCGGGGTTTTAAGGTAACGGTAATTCTTTGATCTACTGCACAGCACAACGCCTGTTTACCATACAATACTGCGTGTTCACCGAATAACATTAAGCTGCCCGGCGCTGACGCGGTATAAATTAAAGGCTCTTTAGACGATGTGTGTTCCATGACTGACTGCTTCAATAGAGAATTGCTGATAACCATAATCTTGAACCAAATCAGCCGGGTCTTCGTTGGTTGAAACCAAAACCGCACCTGCTGCCTCTCCCAAAACGGCGCCGGCGCCGCAGGTTTTTGCCGCACCACCCTGTTTTTCTATTTCAGCAATAAAACGTTGCACCTTCGATGGAACCACCCCTAGTTTAATCAATAATTGATTATTTTCACGGATTCCTTCCACAATCAAGTGATTATCGTCCAGCTGGAGCGCTCGGTCAATTTGATTGGTGACATTGGCAAACTCGTTTAATAACCCGGCGTCATTTTTGAGGTATCGAGCGGCAGCAGCAACACATTCACCGGTGTTAGATATGGGTGAACCGGTATTAATTAAATAAAACTGTCTTTTGGGGACCGGCCTAGTTTCTTTCGGACCATGCTTTTGAAAGCGAATGCAGCCGCCATGAAGCACTAAATAAACATCCACTCCGCTGGAGTAGCCGTGCTGCATGTTTTCCGCTTCCCAAGCTAATTGATAGCAACTTTCTAAATCCATTTCTAAATTGGAGAATTGCGCAACAGCAAACATAGAACTGACTACTGCCGCAGCCGAAGACCCCATCCCACAGCCCATAGGTATGGTTGAGCTGGTGCGTACTTCAATGCCTTGGGGTAACTGGACCTTACGGTTATCGATTAAATGAGTAACAGCAAATTGCATCAGTTCAATGGGTTCTTTCAGCACATCCCGGATCCCATACTGACCTTGCAAAAATTTTTGATATTTGTCCTGGATCCCTCGCTTCAAACGCCGCAAGGTCGACAAACTATGAGCTTGATGGTAACGAAAATCGAGCAGGTTAAATAAAATATTCTTCTGCTCCGCTGGAGCATAGCCGCTGATAGTAGTCTCGGTATAAAGATTAATGGCCATAGCAATGGCCGGATTGCCGTAAACGACAGCATGTTCTCCTGATAAAATTAATTTCCCCGGAGTGCGCACTGTCAAACTTCTATGTTCTCTCGGCTTTTTCGAAGGCAACTGGGGAGATTTTGCGCCTGCCTGCTCATAGATCCTTTTGTGTTGGGAAATTTTGCTCAGCCTAAACAAGCCGGTGTTGTAATTTGGCAGCAAGTAGTCACTACCATCAGTGGGTAACCCAAAATTGTAGAAATGCTCATACTGCTCATAAGACAGTTCCAGCCGATTTTTTAATAAGGATTGATTCCAAGCTGTGTCTAAGTGTTGGCGGTAACCCGGTTGCACTTTCATGGCAAAAAACTCACCGACACATCCGGAGCCATAACTGTATAAACCAATTCGTTGTCCGCTCAAATCATTGGGATCGTTATCTAATAAAGATAATAAACTGATATATAAAGCGGCGGTGTATGAGTTGCCAACAATGCGGTTATAGTGCAACGCGTGCTGTAATTCAGATAAACTTTTTTCTTTATCTAAAATGGTGTTATTTCGTTTTGCTAATAAGCGATGTGCTTTTTCAACTAACGCAGGAACCGGAGCGTGGTAGCAAAATCTAGCAAAATTTTCATATTGATTTCCGGTGAGTTTGCTGTAATGACTCCAAGTTTCTAGTAACACTTGTAAATAGACATCGCAAGAGTATTTACCGTCCACTAATGCCTCTTCTCGATAATAGGGTCTCCAAAAATCCATTACATCTTTGGTGTAAAAACCACTACCCGCTTCAATGGTCAACAATTTAGGGTTAGCGCTTAATAATAACGCTATGGCTCCTCCTCCTTGTGAAGATTCACCGCTAGTCTCTAAACCATATCGAGCAATATCAGCGGCTATAATTAAAACTTTTCGATCCGGTTGCTCTCTTATCAGCGGCAAAGCCAAGGCAATGGCCGCAGTGGCGCTATAACAAGCTTGTTTTAGTTCAATAGTCCGGCAATTATCAGCAAGTCCTAATAGACTATGCAGATAAGTGCCGGCGGATTTTGAAAAATCTATACCGCTTTCTGTGGCAAAAAATAAATGATCAATATTTTTCTGATTATCTCCATTGATCACTCTAACAGCAGCATTAGCTGCCATGGAGATAATATCTTCTCCGGGAGGCGGTACTGCCATTTTATGTTGATCCAACCCAACATAAAATTTACTGGGCTCAATGCCTCTTTTTTCCGCTAATGTTTTTAAATCTAAGAAATAATTGGAAGAATAAAAGCCGATAGCGTCAATGCCTACATCAGGCATAAGTTTTCTCCTTATCATCCCTTTTTTGCCGATGCGCTAATCTTTCTAATTTAATATGGCTTTTCATTAATTCGCCTTGATTGGTTTGCGCAGCCAACAAAGAAATCTCGCCACACAAAACTGTGGCGGCTGCAATGATAGCCAGCCTCCGGGCATTGTTTGCTTTTTCAGAGTTACATCCCATAATGTCTAAATTTTGACGAACAAAATCCAGATGCTTGCCGTTACCAATAGCACCTACAATAATATTAGGCAAAGTGACTGAAAAATAAAGCTGATCGTTTCTAACTTCAGCATGAACAATCCCTTGTGAACCTTCGATAATATTAGCAGCATCCTGACCGGTTGCTATATAAAAACCCAACAACATATTCGCAAAATGGGCATTGGCGGTGCGAATACCTCCCGCGATCAAGGTGCCGAGTAGATTTTTTTTAATGTGCAGGTTAACCATTTGCTCCGGGGTAGTTTTTAACCGGCTTTGACAAACTTCACGGGGAACGGTTATTTCTGCTACCACATATTTGCCTCGCCCTAAAATACCGTTAATAGCTGAGACTTTCTTATCAACGCAAATATTTGCCGATATGGAAACATATTCCAGAATAGGAAATTTAGCCAGTAGCCAGGTGAGCAGGGCGTCTGCAGCTTTAGTAACCATATTATGGCCGGAAGCTTCACCGGTAAACAAAGAAAATCGTAGAAATAATAGGTTTCCGACCACTTGACCATGCCAATCCTGCAATATCGCATAACGGCTGGTTCCAGCAACCACAGCGTTTAATTCTGCTTTGTGGTTTTCTAGGTCATTCAGAACCTGCTGGGCAAATAAAGCGCTGGGAGCTTCAACCAAAACTGAACGGGTCATGCAATCTTTTAATATGACAGCTTGAATACCGGCAGTCATCCGTGAAACATGCGCCCCTCTGGCAGTTGAGGGCCATAATGGGGATTCAAAAGTAGCTAAAGGAACTAACACTTCATCATTGACTTCAGACCCAATTATTTTTATTGGACCAATTAGCTTCATGGGAATTGCAGCAGTAGTAACAGCCTGCTTCAAAGGAATTCTCCTCGTTGTCTAAAATAAGTAATTATAGTCAAATTTATGATCTGTGGGAATGATTAGCAATAATTTCCGCCAATTCCTCATTGGGTTAGGACTATTTTTAATTTTGACCCGGTAAAGGGCCATTTTGGAGACCTGGAAATATAGCTAATTGACCGTGATGTATTCTTAGGTAATAATCTTGCTTTTTTAATTGGCCAGAGCCGTGACATCTATTATTTCTATTAAAAATTTAAGCAAACGTTATAAGGGGTCTGAGCGATTAGCCCTGCATGATTTGAATCTAATTATCCAAAAAGGAGAGTTTTTTGGATTGTTAGGCCCTAATGGGAGCGGCAAAACCACGCTGATTTCTATTTTGTGCGGGTTAATAGAGGCCAGTAGTGGCGAAGTCATCATTGCTGGCGAACCGATCCCCAAACACATTGATAAAGTTAAAAAGAACTTCAATCTGGTTCCTCAAGAAATTGCGCTTTATCCCAGCCTGACTTTAAAAGAAAATATTAATTTCTTCGGCAAAATGTACGATTTAAACCGGGAGGTTTTACGGGAGCGCAGTGAAGAATGTTTACACATTTCTGGGCTCAAAAACTTTGTTGATGAGCCGGTTTCCACCTTTTCCGGGGGTATGCAGCGGCGCGCTAATTTAATCATGAGTTTAATTAATCATCCTCAAATTTTGTTTTTAGATGAACCCGCTGCCCATGTTGATCCGCAATCACGAGAACTTATTTTCGAAATTTTAAGCAATTTAAATAAACAGGGAACCACCATTATTTATACTACCCATTATCTAGAAGAAGCTCAGCACCTATGTAACCGGGTAGCGATCTTAGACTCAGGGACAGTGCTTTGTAATGACTCTCCTGAGGAATTAATTAAAAACTCTCCTGGCGCCAACAATTTATCCGACGTTTTTTTCCAACTTACGGGTAAAGAGTTACGTGATATAGAAGGTTAATGTGCAACTATGATTAGTAAATTAATAGCAAATTTTAATAAAGAATGGCGGCTCTTATGGCGGGATAAGGTCGGGCTGATTTTTCTTTTTTTACTTCCCATGTGCTTGGTTATTTTCATTACCTTAACCATGCCTGATCAAAGTAGACCTAAAAAGTTAGAATTACTATTAATTAATCAAGACTTAAATGGTCAGGTCAGCAAAGGCATTGTTCAAGGATTAAAAAAAATCAGCGATTTTACCGTAAAAGAAATGGCTAATCCCACAGAAAAGACCTTGGATCAAGCTAAAAAATCGGTAGCTGAAGGGGACTATCAGGCAGCCATCATCATACCCGAGGGTTTAACTCAATCGACTGTTGCGCAAATACAACAGGCTACTCAAGGGCAATCTAACAACCACACTGCTTCCGGTCTGCAAATTTACAGCGACCCCGCTCTTCCCCCCAGCGTTCCCTCACAAATTAAATCGGCCTTGTACATTATTACCCAAGGAATCGAACTCCAGCTTTGGCGGCAAGCTGCCAGCCGGATGAACTCGCCTTCTAGCAACGCCACTGAAGCCGGTCAGCCACTTATTGCTATCGATACCCATTATGCCAGCAGTGAAAAAACTGAAGCCGCCCCGCCCAATGATGTGCAACAAAACGTGCCTGCTTGGGCTTTATTTGGTATGTTTTTTATCATTACTCCACTGTCTGGAACCATTGTCAAAGAAAGAAGATTAGGCGTGGTCGACCGGTTATCGATCGCGCCGGTCTCCCTGCACACAGTCATTTGGGGAAAAATTTTTGCTTATACTTGCGTTAACATTTTGCAATTGGCTTTGATGTTACTCGTAGGCATGTTTATTATGCCCTTGTTTGGATTCCCCAAATTAGAGGTGATTAGTCATATCGATGCGATCATTGTGGTTGGTCTAGTCGCTTCTCTAGCTGCCACTGGATTTGGCATGTTGATTGGATCATTAGTAAAAACTTCTGAACAAGCCAGTGTCATTGGCCCGTTTATTATAGTTATTTTGGCGGCTATTGGTGGAATCTTTGTACCCGAATACATGTTGCCTTCCGGCTTAAAAAATGTAACTCAATTTTCACCGATGTATTGGGCATTACAATCCTTTATTCAAATTTTTGTACGAGATTCAGGGATTATCGATTTGTGGCATAATATTGCCAAGTTACTCGGTTTCTCGTTAGTAACTATTACGCTAGCGTCAGTGATTTTAGGACATTATCGGCGTTAACGGCTATTGACTACTATAATCAGGTAGCAGGAGGGTATGCTTTGACCAAAATATTAAGCAATCAACAAAAAGATGTCGTCTCTTTTGATTCTGAATTGCTGATTCTAGTAGATGATCAAGACCAGGAAATCGGCAATCACGACAAATTGGGCTGCCACGCAGGAAACGGCACACTGCACCGAGCTTTTTCGCTGTTTATCTTTAATGACCAGGGCGAATTATTATTACAAAGGCGAAGCGCCAATAAGCTACTGTGGCCTTTATATTGGTCAAATAGTTGCTGCAGCCATCCTCGGCAGGGCGAGAATATGGAAACTGCTATTAGCAGACGAGCGCAACAAGAATTAGGTATCGAAACTAAATTCCAATTTCTGTATAAATTTAAATATCAAGCCCCTTATCTGGACATTGGTTCAGAGCATGAATTATGTTGGGTTTTTATTGGCGATTCCAATGGGCCCATTAGAGCCAACGAAAACGAAATAGCCGAATGGCGTTTTATTAGTGCGGAAAATTTGGATAAAGAACTTCGCCAAAAGCCTGAACAATTTACTCCTTGGTTTAAATTGGAATGGAATCGTTTAACTAAAGATTACCGTACCGTATTATCTACCTTGAACGTGTCACTGTAAGAGGAATAAAAAATGGGGATACCGCTAATACAAACTTACCGTATAGCACGTTACCTAATCAGTAAAAAAATTCAAGGTGACCAACGCTATCCCTTAGTGCTAATGCTAGAACCTTTGTTTCAATGTAATTTAGCCTGCGCCGGCTGCGGTAAAATTGATTATCCAGATGAAATTCTGCGCAAACGTCTTACCGTTGAGCAAGCCTTAGCTGCAGTAGACGAATGCGGCGCTCCAATGGTCTCTATTCCCGGCGGTGAGCCGCTGATTCATAAAGATATGGCTCAAATTGTTAAAGGTATTATTGCTAGAAAGAAATTTGTATACCTTTGTACCAATGCACTGCTGCTAGAAAAGAAAATCGACGAGTATGAGCCTTCCCCTTATCTCACTTTTTCTATTCATCTAGATGGCAACCGTGAGCGGCACGATGCTTCGGTATGCCGTGAAGGGGTATTCGATAAAGTGATTGAAGTGATTAAACTGGCTAAAAGCAAAGGATTTCGGACTAATATCAATTGCACTTTATTCCAAGGGGAATCTCCTGAAGAAGTAGCCGAATTTTTTAACTTTGTCACAGATTTAGGGGTAGATGGTATTACCATGTCTCCCGGTTTTAGTTACGAACACGCTCCTCGTCAAGATGTTTTTCTTGCTCGGACTCAAACCAAACAGCTTTTTAGAAATATCTTCAAGTTACAAAGAAAAACCAAACGTTGGCCGATTAGCCAATCCAGTCTGTTCATCGATTTTCTAAATGGCAATCAAACTTATCAGTGTACACCGTGGAGCAATCCTACTTATAACATTTTTGGTTGGCAAAAACCTTGCTATTTACTGGTTGATGAGGGTTATGCGCCCACCTTTAAAGCGTTAATGGAAGAAACCGATTGGGAAAACTACGGAACTGGAAATAACCCGAAATGCGATAATTGTATGGCTCATTGCGGATATGAAGGCACTGCCATTAATGATACTTTTGCGCATCCGTTAAAAGCGATCAAAGTAGCACTTCTGGGACCTCGCACTCACGGCCCTATGGCCCCGGAGTTAGAAATTAAGTATAATAAAGACAAATTGGTTAAACCGGTCATCGCTAGTATTTCCGTAGAGCAATTAAAAAAAACGGCGGAAGCCGCTTCTAAGGGAAATTCCAAGATAGAGTGAGTCATGGCTTTAAATATATCTGAACTAATTAATGAAAAACGACCTGAGCAATTTACCCTTTATAATCAGCACCTTAATCACCAACTGCTTCATGTATTGAAAACACTGGGCTTTGATAAAAAATACGTTAGAGCTGAAAATCAATATTTGTATGATGAAGAAGGTAACCGTTATCTGGATTTACTGAGCGGCTATGGAGTCTATCCTTTTGGCCGCAATCATCCTAATGTTATCCAGGCATTAAAGCAAACTTTGGACCTGCAATTAGCTAACATGGTGCAATTTGATGCCCCGCTATTAGCAGCCTGTTGCGCCGAAAAATTAGCTAAATTTTTACCTGCCCATCTTAACAAATTTTTCTTTTGTAATTCCGGCACAGAGGCTGTGGAAGGCGCGATTAAATTTGCCAAAGCCGCTACCAGAAGAGAAAAATTATTATCTTGCGAATCCGGATTTCATGGTTTAACTACTGGTTCTTTAGCCATCAACGGCAGCGAAGTTTTCAAAAAAGACTTTTATCCTTTACTAGCTTCGCAGCAAGTGCCGTTCAATGATCTTGCAGCGTTGGAAACTGCTTTAAAAACCAAGCAATTTGCCTGCTTCGTATTAGAACCGATTCAAGGTAAAACAGTATTGATTCCTTCTAATGATTACCTGCCCCAAGTGTCAAGATTGTGTCAAAAATACGGGACATTGTTGATTATTGATGAAGTCCAAACCGGAATGGGCAGAACCGGTCAATTTTTAGCCTCGCAACACTGGCCGAAAACCGAAGCAGACATCATCACTTTATCTAAAGCCTTATCCGGTGGCTTCATTCCGGTAGGCGTGATTGCGATGAGACCGGAAATTTTTGCAAAAACTTATAAAAACATGGAACATGCTGTGGTTCATTCCTGCACTTTCGGGCGCAATGATTTGGCCATGGCGGCTGCTTTAGCTGCTTTAGATTTAGTCGAAGAACAAGATTTGTTGACTCAAGCAACTGATAATGGCGCCAAGTTACTCAGCAAACTTCAAGAAAAATTATCCCCTTTCGAAATGGTCAAAGAAGTCAGAGGTAAAGGGATGATGATTGGTATTGAATTTTGCCCCCCTAAAAGCTTAATGCTAAAAACCGGCTGGGCTTTATTAGAAGCTGCCAGCAAAGGGTTATTCTGCCAACTGATTGTCATTCCGCTGTTTCGTGATTTTCGTATGTTAACTCAGGTCGCCGGGCCGAATGTGCATATAGTTAAACTGATTCCGCCGATCACGCTGAGCGAACAAGATATCGAAGACACAGCCGATGCTTTTGCCCAAGTAGTTGCTCAAGCCCATCGTTTCCCCGGGGCTATTTGGGATTTGGGCAAAACCCTAGCAGTCCATTCCATAAAGAAATAAATTTGGGGGTCTGGTCACCTTGTAGCTGTAGGATTTTTAGGTAATCGACTTCATGTTCTCTGCTTCACTCCAAGAAAAAATGGAGTCAGAATTATCAGTTTTAGAAAGGCCAATGCAAGAGAGGTTAAGCGATATGAAAAAGAAACCACTAACTAATCAGGCCGGCGAGGTTCGAGAGTTGACCCGTGCAGCTATCAAGAAAATGCGACATGCCCATGAAGTTTTGCCGGAGCATCTTTTAACAATCCTTCCAAGAAAAGTCGGTCAACGAGGCCCCCAGAAATCACCAGTGAAAATATTAACTACAATTCGATACAGTCCTGAAGTTTTAGAATATTTTAAAGAAACGGGTTCGGGATGGCAAAAACGCATTGATGAAGCACTTAAGGAATAGATTAAGAAACACCCTCATCATGCTCATTAATTCTTCTTCACCTCAAATTTTACATAAAAAATATGCCATCCGATTCGTGATTCTGTTAGGAGTTGTCAGCCTTTTTGCGGACATTACCTACGAAGGCGCCAGATCGATCACTGGACCCTTGCTTGCAATATTAGGTGCAAGCGCTGCCGTGGTAGGTTTTGTGTCAGGCTTGGGAGAGCTGGTCGGGTATGCTTTGAGAATGGTTTCCGGGTATTTAGCGGATCGAACTCAAAAATATTGGCTGATCACGATTTTGGGTTTTGTGATTAATTTACTGGCCGTGCCTTTATTAGCCCTGGTCACCCATTGGGAATGGGCTGCTGTTTTGATCGTATTGGAACGCTTAGGGAAAGCCATCCGCACGCCTGCGCGAGATGCGATGCTGTCTCATGCCGGAGAGCAAATGGGCATGGGTTGGGGCTTTGGTTTACATCAAGCACTAGATCAGATTGGAGGTATGTCCGGTCCTTTAATCATTGCTTTGGTGCTTTACTTAAAAGGCTCGCAGGATTATCGTTTGGGTTTTGCGATTCTGATCGTTCCAGCGTTACTGGCTATAGCCACTTTGTTAACCGCTAAAGCCTTTTATCCGAATCCGAAACAACTGAGTACTAAAAGAATTGAATTACAATCACAAGGAATTCCCAAAATTTTTTGGATATATTGGATTGGGGCCTTATTTGTAGCCGCTGGTTTTGCCGACTACCCGCTAATTGCCTACCATTTTCAAAAAAATCACATTCTCTCCCCTGCTTGGATTCCTATTGCCTATGCCATTGCTATGGGGGTAGATGGCGCGATGGCTTTACCCCTCGGAAAACTTTTTGACCGCTATGGGTTTATAGTGTTGATTGTGGTAACTTTCCTCGCTGCAGGCTTTGCTCCGCTGGTTTTCATGGGAAACTTTTATGTCGCAATCCTGGGCGTGATTTTTTGGGCCATTGGGATGGGAGCTCACGACTCGTTAATGAGAGCCGTGGTGGGCAATATGGTCAGTCCAGATAAGCGCGCTTCTGCTTACGGTATATTCAATATGGGCTATGGAATCACCTGGTTCATAGGAAGTGCAGTCATGGGCCTGCTTTATGATGTATCTGTACCCGCTGTCATTATTTTTATTATTCTCTTACAACTAGCCGCCATACCTTGGTTTTACTTTGTCCAATCGAAATTGAAGCAATTACTCACATGACACTTATTTCAAGATGTTAACAAAAAAATCTGATTACAATTTTTTACCATTCATAACTTGGTTATTTAATCTCACTAGAATCATGGAGAATATTTTAAATAAAACTGGAGCTAAGATAACGATGTAAAAAAACTCCGGCTTTTCGCAGGGTTTGCCGTGCGGCATTGAATGAGTGCGCTATTCGGGCTAGTTCTGAAATTCTTACCGGTTGAAAACATTTTCGCAGCAAGCTCCAAGGTTGAACTTCACCAAAAGCGCTTAAACTATTTTGTAGCCAGTGGGGAAAATTCATATGGGCTGAATCGACAATGCTGCGAACAACCAGGAATTTTGCGCAAGCGGCTTGAGCAACAGCCGCGATAGCCGCACTCTCCATATCTACAGCACAGGCCTGGTATTGATTAAATAATTGAAATTTGTCAGCCACTGAAGTCACTATCCGGTTCATCTGTAACAACGTACCCTGATTAACGACGATATGATTTTGCATATAAATTTGTAACTGACTTTGCAAAACGCTATCGACAGTAAAAACTGATTTATCATGATGTATCACTTGATTCGGTAACAATAACTGGCCATGACCTAAAGCCACCTGCAATCCACCGGCTGTTCCCCAGCTAATTAAAGCACTGGCCCCTTTTTCAATTAATTTTTGAGCGCCAATACGAGCTTGATTTTCCCCCATACCAGAAACATGAACCAGCAATTTTTCATTAACCACAACAGTTTGGCCGATTTCAGGCCGGTAATGCGTTAAAGTACACGCCTCAATAGGTAAAGCGCAAACCACTCCTACCGTAGCTGTTTGTTTCATGTTACTTCTCGTTTAATTTTCTGTATTCTGCTAAAGCCCACAATGGAAAATATTTACAATAACCATGATATTTTAAATAAAAAACTTTAGGGAATCCTGGGGCAGTAAACCAAGGGTCTTGCCACAAACCATCCGCTTGTTGGCTGCGCAACAAATACTGTATTCCCCGTAAAACGGTTGCAGAATTGACTTCTCCCGCAGCCATCAACGCCAATAAGGCCCAGGCGGTTTGATAAGCGCTACTGGGCTGCAAATCATCTTTCGGATCGAAATAGCTGTTATTGTTTTCACCCCAGCCGCCATCGCCATGCTGTTTTGCATGTAACCAGTCCACTGCTTTACGTATGGCCGGGTGTTGCAGATCAGTCCCAGCCGCCAATAAAGCCGTCAAAACCGACCATGTCCCATAAATATAATTAGTACCCCAGCGTCCAAACCAAGAGCCATTTTCTTCTTGCTCTTGCATTAGAAAATGAATGCTTTTTTGGATGACTTGAGCATCTTGCGGACGATTCAAACTAGCAAACAGCGTCAAACACCGGGCAGTTACATCACTGGTGGGAGGGTCCAACAAAGCCCCATGGTCCGCAAAGGGGATCTCATTGAGGTAATAATATTGGTTATTCTGGTCAAAAGAAGCAAAGCCGCCATTTTTACTCTGCATCCCAGCCAACCAATCTGCCGCCCTCTGAATAGATATATTATACCATTTATTGTTCTGCTGGTACATAGCCCACCCAACGATCGCGGTATCATCCAAATCGGGATAGTAATTATTTCGGTATTCAAAGGCCCATCCGCCAGGAGCCAGGTGAGGGTTATATTCTTGCCAATCTGCCGGACCTTCTAAAATCTGTAATGGTTTTAACCAATTTAAAGCACTTTCAGCAGCTTGCAAGCTTTGGCTTGATCCCTCCGCTTGCAATGTTAAGGATGACAATGCTGTATCCCAAACAGGGGATAAACAAGGCTGGCAGTAGGCTAAATCTTCATGGATGATTAATAATTTTTCTATGCTTTTATTAACCTGCTGGCAGTAGCTATGGTCGGCAGAATATCCTAATGCTAACAAGGCCTTGTAGGAGTTCATCATCGCGGGTGAAATGCACCCTAAACCATCTTCTCCATTTAATCTAGGAACAAACCATTTTTCAGCTTTTGCCAAAGCAAAACGGCGAATTTTTTTGGGGATTAAAGGTTCAATGGTCCGGCCTATTCGGTCTAATAAGAAGAAAATCCAACTTAATAATGAATGACTTTTAAAATAATGTTTTTCCTCTTGAGGAGGTGTGAGGAATAATTCTGGAACACTGATTTTTTTTGGATTTAAAGCTTTACATTTTAAGCTGCAGATAATCAATAAAGGCACTATCACGGTTCTAGACCAATATGCAACTTTACTGATATGAAATGGAAACCAGCGGGGTAACAACATGATTTCAACAGGAATAAAGGGCACTGCCCGCCATGGAACCTGTTCAAATAAAGCTAAAATTATTCGTGTAAACACATTGGCTTTGGCCGCGCCGCCTTTACTTAAGATGAACCGGCGGGCTAGCTGCATATGTTCTTGATCTTCACTATCTCCGGCTAATTTCAAGGCAAAATACGCTTTAACGCTGCAACTTAGCTCGGAAATACCCCCATAATACAAAGGCCATCCACCGGTGGGATTTTGCTTAGAACGAAGATAGGCCGCAATTTTGGCATGCAATGAAGGATTAATATTCCCAGTATAATGACCTAGCAATATATAATCGGCTGTGACAGTACAATCTGCTTCTAATTCAAAGCACCAATGACCATCGTTTTTTTGTAGGGATAGAAGGGCTTTACTGGCTGCTGTAATGGCCGCAGTTAATTTATCAGTTTCTTCTGTTAAAGAAACAGTTTCATTCATAAATCAAATCCTTGCTCAGCAAATTAAAAATGGAAAACAGAATTTTGTTGCTACTGCAAAATACATTACTGACCAATACAGTGGCTTTAACAGACTTTCTACTGATTTTGACCTGTGCTCCTGATTTAAACCCTGGATTTTTTTTAATATTTCGCAGGGTTAAAACCCCTAGACCGATAGCCCATAAGGTAAAACGCCTAATACCAACCTCAGATGTGGGTATCAGTAAGGTATATTCCATCGCATCACGTAAATGTTTTCCGGCAATATTGACTAGCTCTTCAAATCCCTGCGCTAATTCCAAACTGTTATCATTTTTTATAGTTTCTAAATTAATCCCATATTTTTCAAATATATCTCTGGGCAACCAACAAACTCCCCGTTCTCTATCTTCATGATAATCCTTTAGAATATTGGTCATTTGTAACCCTTGACCGAAAGATACTGCCAAACTCATCAATTGTTCTTTTTTTTGATTCATTTCAGGACTGTATTCACAGAAGAGTTCAGTGAGCATTTCACCCACGACCCCAGCCACGTAATAACAATATTTGTCCATTTCAAGGAGATTTTTAAGACCTGATAAACTGGCTGTTCGTTGAAATTCAGGCATGCCTGTAGACATAATGTTGACACACCGTTGCAGACTGGCCTGCTGAATACTGGTAAAGCTACGTAGACAGCGGATAACGGCAGGTATTTGAATGATCAGATTTCGTTCCGCCGAAGGTGTGGCAGGAGCCAGGTGTGTTGAGAGGCTGTCGGCAAAACTCTTTGAAGAAGCCTGGGCCGCTAAAACCAAACGGAACTGCTCATGGAAACCTTCTTTTTGCTGTGGGGTTAATTGTACATCATCTTCGATAGTGTCTGCTATACGGCACAGTAAGTAGGCGTTTGTGACCACTTCACGCAACGGATGCGGGAGTTGTGGAATGGTTAAAGCAAATGTCCTAGAAACACCCGGCAGTAGCTGTTTTTGACATTCCTGATCAGACATTCCCGCGGAACTGATGGCTACATTTTTCATAACGTGCAAGCGTACCTTAAGTCATTACCCTTGACAACTTTTAGCTTTCCTTTAACTAAGAATAGTACAGAAATTATACAATTGAAAGTGAATTCCCAGTCAGGGGAATTGCTGTTACTTTACTGCCTTTGTTTGACCCGATTTTTTATCTACACTCAGTGTGATAATTCTCGGTTCTGTATTTGGGTCTCCACCGCACTCCAAATTATGAACTTCTCTTACATCAATATTAAAATCTTTGCCGGTATCATTAACATAAAAACGGATGCACTTTACAGAAAGTTGGGTTATTTTTTTCTTCCACATATAAAGTAGCCATTTTTATGGCCTGATTTTCTGTAACTACTTTACTATGTTCTTTTGAAGATGCATAAGCACTAGCTTGGAAAAATATTCCCTGACTTAAAAAAATATAATACTAAAAAAAAACCAAGACTGCTTACAAAGCATATTGGGTTAAATTATAGAGATGGCTTTTAATAAATATTATTTTCATGTCCATTATCCTTTAAGTTACGGAAGCTGGTAAAGGGTTTCGCCGGGCTTGATCATGCCTAAATCGCTTCGGGCGTGGTCTTCTATGGCTTGATTGCCATGCTTGAGATCGTCGATATCGGCAATCAGTATTTGATTTCTTCTTTGCCATTCTTGATTGATTGAGATTTCTTGAGTGAGTTGATGCCGCAAACGAAGCAAACTGCTAACACCTCCAGGAGCAAGCCAAATCTCATACTGTAACAAAAAAAGAATCGGAACCAACATCCATGTTATTGCTTTCATCTTTTCAACGCTCTTATACCTGCAAACACTGCATCTCCTTGTAATTGCTGTTCAATCATTAATAAACGATTGTACTTAGCGACCCGGTCTGAGCGAGATAACGAACCGGTTTTAATTTGGCCCGCAGCCGTGGCGACCGCCAAATCGGCAATGGTTGTGTCCTCTGTTTCGCCTGAACGATGGGAAATAACAGTGCCGTAACTTGCTTTTTTAGCTATGTCGATTGCTTCTAAGGTTTCGGTCAAGGTTCCAATTTGATTCAATTTAATTAACACCGCATTGGCAACCTTTTCTTGGATACCTTTACGTAGAATTTGAGGATTAGTGACGAATACATCATCTCCTACCAGCTGGACCTTGCCGCCTAATTCCTGGGTTAATTTCTGCCAACCGCTCCAATCTTCTTCGCTCAATCCGTCTTCCAACGAAATAATTGGATAACGGTTGACCCAATCTTTCATTTTTTCAATAAATTGATCCGAGGTCAGGGATAATTTCTCAGCCCCTAATACATAACGTCCATCACGATAAAATTCTGAACTGGCTAAATCTAAACCTAAGAACACCTGTTTTCCAGGTTGATATCCTGCATCTTCGATAGCCTGCATCAGGATTTCTAAAGCAGCTTCATTACTCGGTAAATCAGGAGCAAAACCGCCTTCATCGCCTACTCCGGTGGCTAATCCTTGTTGGCTCAACCGTTTTTTCAAAGCATGAAAGATTTCAGCGCCATAACGCACTGCTTCAGAAAACGAAGGTGCTCCGGCAGGGATAATCATGAACTCCTGAATATCAATATTGTTGCTGGCGTGCGCACCGCCGTTAATCACATTCATCATTGGAACAGGCAAGGTAAATGGGCCATTCGGTTTAGCTAGATAACGGAACAGGGACTGTTTTTTTTCTTTAGCAGCCGCATGGGCAATCGCCAACGATACCCCTAAAATAGCATTAGCTCCCAAATGGCTTTTATTGGGCGTGCCATCTAATTGAATCATTAATTGATCTAATTCTTGCTGTTTTTCAGGGTCTTTACCTTTTAATGCAGCAGCAATTTGTTGGTTTACATGCTCAACTGCCTTTAAAACTCCCTTGCCGCCATAACGTTTTGGGTCTTTATCTCTTAATTCCAAAGCTTCTTTGCTACCGGTTGAAGCGCCGGATGGAACGGCTGCACAACCGACCACCCCGGATGATAAAGTCACCGAGACTTTTACGGTCGGATTGCCTCTGGAATCTAAAATTTCATTGGCTTGGATTTTACTAATAGTCATACTATGGATATTCCTTCTTTATTTGATCTTCTAACCAAGCAGCGGCTTTAACATGACGGTCTAAAGCAATCAACGTAGTCAGTAAAGCTTGCATCTTATCCAACGGCATAGCGTTGGGGCCATCACTCAGAGCCCGTTTCGGGTCTGGATGAGTTTCCATAAAAATTCCAGCAATACCGCTAGCCACTGCGGCTCTGGCCAAAACTGGAATAAATTCTCTTTGTCCGCCGGAGGCATTTCCCTGACCGCCCGGCAATTGTACAGAATGAGTAGCGTCGAATACCACCGGGCAGCCGGTTTCTCTCAACACTGCCAGTGAACGCATATCGGCAACCAGATTGTTATAACCAAAGCTGACTCCACGCTCACAAACCATGATGTGATTATTTCCAACTGAGCGAGCTTTTTCAACTACATTCTTCATTTCCCAAGGAGATAAAAATTGTCCTTTTTTAATATTCACGGGCAACCCGCATTCAGCCACTTTGGTAATAAAATTAGTTTGACGGCACAAAAAGGCAGGGGTTTGCAAAATATCGACCACTGAACTGACTTCTTTCAAAGGCGTATCTTCATGGACATCCGTCAGTACCGGTATTGAAAAATGTTTTTTAACTTTAGCCAGTATCTCCAGACCCTTTTCCATTCCCAAGCCTCGAAAACTTTTACCTGAAGAACGATTAGCTTTGTCAAAGGAAGCCTTAAATACCAGAGGTAATTGCAAATGATAGGTAATTTCCTTTAATTTCCCGGCAATCTCCATCACCAAAGTCTCACTTTCAATAACGCAAGGCCCTGCGATTAAAAACAAGGGTTGATTTAAACCTATTTCAAAGTGGTTCAGTCGCATCATCTCTGATTCTTCCTGTAATTTCTTGACATTGATCTAAAGCGGCTTTGACAAAGCTGGTGAATAAAGGATGACCTTGGCGAGGTGTAGATTTGAATTCTGGGTGAAATTGACACGCTACAAACCAAGGGTGATCCAATAATTCAATCATTTCTACCAATTGATTATTGACAGAACGAGAAGAAATGACCAAACCAGCGGCTTCCATTCTAGACACATAGTGGTTATTCACTTCATAGCGATGCCGATGCCGTTCCATAATACAGTCTTTACCATAAATTTGATGAGCTCGGGTATCTGCTCGCAGTTGACAGGCCTGCGCACCTAAGCGCATAGTGCCTCCTAAATCGTCTGCATGGGATCGCTGCTCTATTTGACCATCTCGATCGACCCATTCACTCACCAAGGCGATTACCGGCGCATGAGTGGCTTTATTAAATTCCGTACTGCTCGCATCTGTCAAGCCGATCTTATTACGTGCGAATTCAATCACGGCAATTTGCAGACCCAAACAGATTCCCAAGTAGGGAATGTGGCGTGTTCTGGCAAATTGTGCTGCCAAAATCATCCCTTCAGCGCCACGAGGACCGAAGCCGCCCGGGACCAGTATTGCATCCATACCCTTTAAGCAATCTATTCCGTTTTGTTCAATATTTTCCGCATCAATGTAGATGATATTGACTCGAGACCTAGTTTGTATTCCGGCATGGATTAAAGCTTCATTCAAAGATTTGTAAGAATCGGCAAAATCAGTATATTTTCCGACCATGGCAATTTTAACTTCTTGCTCGGGATGCTTTTGCGCAAATACCACATGCTGCCACGTAGACAAGTTCGCTTCTCGTACTTCTAAACCTAATTTTTCGACCACTCTTTCGCCTAATCCTTCTCGTTTTAACAACAACGGGACCTCATAAATGGTTTTAGCGTCAGGCAACGAAATAACATCCGGAATAGCAACATTGGTAAACAAAGCTATTTTAGCCCGCTCACTTTCAGGAAGCCCATGGATAGACCGGCAGACTAAAATATCCGGTTGGATACCGATCGAACGTAACTCTTTTACCGAATGCTGGGTGGGTTTGGTTTTAATTTCTTTGGTAGCAGCAATAAAAGGCACCAAAGTTAAATGAATAAAAATGGTTTGCTGCGACCCGAGCTGCATTCTCATCTGACGTATCGCTTCTAAAAAAGGCAATGACTCAATATCGCCGACAGTCCCACCGATTTCTATTAAAGCAATATCGGCTGCATCGGCGCCGATAATAATTTTGTTTTTGATTTCATCTGTAATATGCGGTATGACTTGAACCGTGCTTCCCAGGTAGTCGCCACGACGTTCTTTGCGAATTACATCGGCATAAATTTTACCGGTAGTAAAGTTATTTTGAGAAGACATGGTTGTATTAACAAACCGTTCATAATGCCCCAAATCGAGATCGGTTTCTGCACCATCTTCGGTAACAAATACTTCCCCATGCTGGAATGGGCTCATGGTGCCTGGATCGACGTTGATATAGGGGTCGAGCTTTACTAAAGTGACACGATAGCCCTGAGCTTCTAAAATGGCACCTAAAGATGCTGAGGTAATTCCCTTACCTAATGATGAAACAACTCCCCCGGTAATAAAAATATAACGTGTCATGGCTCAATCCGAATAATGATAGTCAATGCCAGGAATGGAATTTCGTTATTATACACTAATTCCCGCTGGAATTGAATTGACAAAAAGGTAAATAAATTAGACAATATTGTCATATGCAATCCCTGCCTAAACAAGGCGTCTCTGTGGTTATTGCCGTCTATAATGAAATTGACAATATTGAGCCGTTACTTTCAGAGGTGCAACAATCCCTAAGCGACCTGGAAAAATTTGAAGTGGTCGTGGTCGATGACGCCAGCAAAGATGGCACCTTTCAGAAGCTACAGGAACTGTTAAAACGATATCCGCAATTACGGATTGTTCAACATAAACAAAATTACGGCCAAAGCATAGCTGTCATCAATGGAGTCAAAGCAGCAGTATATGATTGGGTGATCACCTTAGATGGCGATGGTCAAAATAACCCGGCTGATTTTGCTTTGCTCTTTACTGCTTTGGATAATCTGAAAACCACTCGCCCGGTTTTAGTAGCTGGGATTAGAGCAAAGCGCAATGACCGGTGGATTCGCCGGATATCTTCTAAAATTGCTAATAAAATTCGAGATAGTTTGTTAAAAGACGGTTGCCCGGATAGCGCCTGCGGATTAAAGTTGTTCCAAAGAAAAATATTTTTACAATTGCCTCATTTTAACCATCTGCATCGTTTTTTACCTGCTTTATATACACGCGCTGATGGCTTAATCATTAACGTGCCGGTCAATCATCGCCCTCGAGTTCATGGACAGTCTAAATATGGCACGCTCAATCGTTTATGGATCGGCATCATCGACATCTTGGGAGTGATGTGGCTGATTCGACGCCCCTGCCCCCTGGAGACTTGCGATGGCTCATCACCTTAGTTTTTTAGAGCTATTTTGGTTAGGGGTTGGTTTCTTCGGCCAAGCTTTATTTGGTATGCGATTTTTAGTTCAATGGATTTATAGCGAAAAACATCGCAAAAGCATGGTGCCGATCACTTTCTGGTGGTTTAGTATTTCCGGAGGCGTGATCTTACTCATTTACGCTATATACAAACGGGATTTAGTTTTTATTAGCGGACAGTTGTTTGGGTTAATTGTTTATATGCGCAACATTTGGCTGATCTATGACGAACAGAAATTAAAAACGCAGCAGACTTCTATTTCCTCCATACAATGAATAGTGATTTATCTACCCGTCGCTTTACTATCTTCCTCTGGATAGCACTTGCCATCACTTTATTACGAATAGTATATCTTTTTATAAATCAAAGAGACCTAGATATTGAAGAAAATCAATACTGGGTATGGAGCCAAAATCTAGCTTGGGGTTATCATTCTAAACCCCCGTTGATTAGCTGGATTATCCATCTCAGCACTTGGCTTTTTGGTAATAACGCATGGGCAATTCGTTTCTTTTGCCCGATCATTTATCTGCTCAGCGCCAGTTTTATTTATGGTTGCGGTCAAGCATTGTATGACTCAAAAGTTGCTTTTTGGGCAGGGCTGACCATTCTGTTGCTTCCAGGGGTTACCTATTCAGCCACGATTCTGTCAACGGACCCGCTGTTATTATTTTTTTGGTCTGCTGGCTTATATTGCCTGATTCAAGCCGGCAAGAGTGGAAAACTACTTTGGTGGCTGCTATTGGGGGCTGCCATCGGCTTAGGAGTAATGAGCAAATACACCATGCTGGTATTTATTCTCTCAGCAGGTTTGTATTTTATTTGGGATTTCCGTTCTAAAGTAATCATACAAAAATGGCAGGGGGTGTACAGTCTGCTAGTCGCTTTTGCGTTCTTTTCCCCTAATCTCTTTTGGAATTTGCAACATCATGACGCTGCTTTAAATCACGTGGTCAACCACAACATGCTTTGGGACCGTTCAAACTTATTCCATTTTAAAAACTTGATGGTATTTTTGTTGGAACAGGCAGGCATTATTGGACCGATATTATTTATTTTTATAATCCCTGCTTGGTTGCAAAAAAATAACCAAAAAACCGACACCCAACGGCTATTACTTTGTTTCACTTTACCTATGCTGATATTAATTATGGGGCAAGCAGTTGTTTCCAGAGCCTATGCCAATTGGGCGGTAGCGGCTTATCCTAGCGGGGTTTTGTTAATTGTAGCCTACCTTTGCCAAAAATCATTTACCGGTTGGCTCAAAGCCAGTCTGGTCGTTAATATCGCTATTGCTGTTTGGCTAATGGGATGGGAGTTGGCAATCGCTTATGGCTATTGCCATTGGCCTTTAGCCGCCCATCCCTCTTGGGTAGACTTTGGCAGGATCATATCCCAACAGCAAGCAAAATTTCCCAACCGCGAATATCTGGTAGATAACCGGGAACTTTGGTCCAGAATCCTTTATTATGGTAAAATTCCAATGAGCAAGGTACTAATATGGGACCCGGAAAATATTCAAGATTGGTCTAGTGACGCTCCTAAAAATTCGAATCAAATAAAAGGCGGCCATTTTATTTTTGTAACATATAGTGATCATTTGCCGACAAGTATGCTGAAATGTTTGGGGGATTACCAAAAAATTACTCATATAAAAGTAAATCAACGACTACGGACCAAACCCGCAGATATCAACCTGTTTTCCCTTATAAACTTGCAATTTCCTTGTAGAAAAAACTAATGTCAAAAAAATTATTTTATATAATAGCAACCATAACAGTTTTAGTATCTGTTTTACTTTTTATATTCCCCAGAATAGATTTAGCGATCAGCCACTTCTTTTATTTACCTAATGGACATTTCTTATTAGCCTCAACTCCAGAACAAATTCATATACTCAATATTTTGCGCAATTCTCTGGTTGATGCAAGCTTTGTCTTTATGGGAATTATCTTATTGATTTTTATTTACGGAATGGTTTTTAAAAAACATCCTAAAAATTTCTCTCCAAGAAATTGCGCTTTTATTCTTATTTGTTTTTTTCTTATTCCTGGTTTATTCATCAATGGTATACTAAAAAATTATTGGGGCAGAGCTCGCCCTTTTCAAATACAAGAATTTGGTGGCGACAAACAATTTACTCCGGCTTGGGTTATTAGTAACCAGTGTCAAAAAAATTGTTCATTTACTTCCGGCGAAACTGCTAATATTTTTTGTTATTTAGCTTTACTTTTTTTAATTAAACGTAAAAAATGGGCATTCGCTTCTGTAATGCTCATGGGGCTATTTATTTCTTTTGAAAGGATCGCCCAAGGGGAACATTTTTTCAGCGATACCTTATTAAGCGCCTTATTGGATTATTTAAGTATTTGGTTAATCTACCATCTATTGCGAATTGGAGAGAAAAATGACTGCGACTTTCGAAAACAACTTATTTGAGCAAATATCTTCTGAAATTGCTTACACTTGGAAACACGACATCATTCCTCGATTAAGTGAATACATTAAAATTCCTAATAAATCACCTTATTTTGACCGTGATTGGAAAGCTAATGGTCATATGGATAAAGCCATGGATTTAATCGTTAAATGGTGCACCAAGCAACCGATCGCCAAAATGTCAATTACTGTTTTAGAAGAAGAAAACCGAACTCCTTTGCTTTTTATTGAAATTGAAGGGCAAATTGATGAGACCATTTTACTTTATGGGCATATGGACAAACAACCCGAAATGCGGGGTTGGCATTCTGACTTAGGCCCCTGGAATCCTGTTTTAAAAGAGGGCCGATTATATGGGCGCGGCAGTGCGGATGATGGCTATTCGGTTTTTACAGCCTTAACTGCTATCGCGGCTCTCCAACGCCACCATATTCCTCATGCCCGGTGTGTGGTTTTAATTGAAGCCAGCGAAGAAAGCGGCAGTCCAGATTTACCATTTTATCTGCAAAAACTGCAAAATGACCTGGATCAACCTAGTTTAATTATTTGTTTGGACTCTGGGTGTGGCAATTACGAGCAACTATGGAGCACCACTTCTTTAAGAGGTCTGATTAGTGGAACCTTACGGATCGAAGTGTTAACTAAGGGAATGCATTCGGGTGTGGGTAGCGGAGTAGTGCCTTCAGCCTTTAGAATTTTGGAACTGTTGCTGGATAGAATAGAAGATCGCCGTACCGGTGAAGTACTTTTAGACGAGCTGAAGGTTAAAATTCCCGCTCAATATCAACAGCAAGCAAAAGTCACCGCTGAAATTTTAGGTGAGCAGTTACAAAAAGATTACCCTTTTGCCCACCCTACTCAGCCGGTTAGTCTTGACGATGCTGAATTAATTATTAATCGAACTTGGCGCCCTGCTTTATCAATCATCGGGTTAGAAGGTTTACCGAATTTAGCGCAAGCGGGTAATGTGACTATTCCTAATTTGGGGGTTGAGGTCTCTATTCGTATTCCTCCTGGTTGCGATCCTGAAAAAGCTTCCGCTGTCTTGAAGCATACTCTGGAGCAAAATCCTCCTTATTCCGCCAAGGTATCTTTTACTTGCGGAAAATGTTCAGTAGGTTGGCAAGCGCCGTTGTTAGCGGATTGGCTTGCTCAAGCCAATGATCAAGCTTCAAACTTATTTTTTGGAAAACCAGCAGCTTACCTGGGCGAGGGTGGGACGATTCCATTTATGGGAATGCTAGGAAAAATGTTTCCAGAAGCGCAATTTTTAATTACTGGGGTATTAGGTCCTGATTCCAGCGCTCATGGCCCGAATGAATTCTTAGATATTGACATGGCGCAACGGCTTACCGGATGCGTCGCTTCAGTCATAGCGGCTCATGGTCAGAGACGCTAACGCGCGATGCGCACTAGGCTACTTATATTGATTCTTAGAAACTAAAAAAAGGAGAATTTTTATGGCTCGACTCACCATCACTTTAGCAGAGACACAGCTTGAAAAAATCAAAGCGCCGGCAGAACAGAGATCAATGACTTTATCTCATTGATGCACAAAAAACTCAATGATTGTATTGGCGGTTTCGGGCGATAATTTATTCCCACCCTGTTGCACACTAAACCCTTGCTGGGAGTTTTACGTGCCCCGCTGTGCCTGAGTTGCGACAGCGCGATCAAAGGCAGCGGGACGGCGTTCACTCAACCGGCACAAACCCAACACTCTGAACTACCTTGACGCACCGAAAATCCCGAAACCCATCATCGCCCGCTACCGGTCATTCCGGCGACACTAAAATGTGTGAACATACTCATGACAAACACTACCCGCTTGCCATGCGGACGTCTTTTAATAATAATCTACTTCGTCCTCGTCGGTAGCTAATAACAGTTATTCAGGAATCAACCAAAACAGGAGTTCACCATGCGCCCGCAAAATAGCTCAAGTTCGTCTTCGGATATTTCATCATCGTCATCAACTCAGAATCAATTTCTCCAAAATAGTACACTGTTAACGGCATTACCGCCGGAAATGCCGGGCGCCGGGGTTAAAATCAGTGTCCCCGAAGACCCGAAAATAGGGTCTCCCGGTAAAAACCCCATGCTGGCACAATGGGGGGCGTCGCCGGGGGAAATTCGCATTGATATTACCGTTCCCGCCAGCGCCCTGACGCTGGGAAAGTTACTGGGCGAAGGCGGCTTTGGCGCGGTCTATCAGGGACTATATAACGGCGAGCCGGTGGCGATTAAACGGCTCAAAACCCAAGGCCTGACCGACAAAGCCTTTGAAGAACTGCGCCATGAAGCCAAAATCATGTTTCAGCTGGGGCTGGAATCCAAATATATTGTGCC
>JAFEDN010000090.1 GCA_018241585.1 Pseudomonadota bacterium
TTCAAGCACGGTTCCTTGAGGAGCGAACTTCAGTAATGGGGTTCGCTTACTCGGCGGAGCAAGAATGGAAGGTTTGGAAATGCTGTCTAAGTAGTCTGACCTGAAATATTCAATTTACCTTATAAAAAAAGAGCCATTTTTTAAGAAATGAGTTATTATTTTGCAAGATTTTGAACCGAAGCAAGGAAAAACTTGCAAAATTAAAAGGAATTTGAATGATGCCGGAGATCAAACTTGAAGATATTTTGGACAAAAAGCATGGTTTATATCAATTGGCTAATTATTGGTCACTTAAAAAGGGATCATCGTTTAGGAAGAAATTATCTATTAGGAAAAGCGGGAGATAAGATGAATGCCCCATTATCGGGTTGCGCGTTTAATCTTAATAAAATAATTAATTCACTGAAAACCGGGCAAGCATGTTTCGCGTAAGGAATATTTCAGGGACGACTAAGTATTTGATTTTATTATGGGCCGGCGAGATTCGAACTCGGGACCAACGGATTAAAAGGCCTTATGTATAAGATTGCTATAGTTGGTGCTGGCACAGCCGGACTGGCCGCTGCAGCATTGTTAAAAAAACAAGGCTATCAAGTTACTCTATATGAGAAATTCTTGAAACCAAAACCCCTTGGAGCCGGATTACTATTGCAACCAACCGGATTATCGGTATTGTCATTGTTAAACTTAGATCAGTCGATAATTGCAGGAGGAAGCGTTATCAACTGTCTGCAAGGTAAAACTTGTGGCAGTAAATGGAAGACCTTGGATATTCATTATCACGATCTTAGTCCACATCTTTTCGGTGTTGGCGTTTATCGTAATAATTTATTTAACGCACTGTATCACGAAGTGGAGCAATCTGGCATTCAAGTTATTTCTGCTAGTACCATTACCCATATCGAGTGGACCAATGATCAAGCTTATGTAATCAACACCGGTGAAGCAAAAACCGGGCCCTATGATTTAATAGTGGATTGTTCCGGCTCTAGGTCTCAGCTTAGAAAAAAATATGCTAACGTCAAATTAGACAAACTCTATCCCTTTGGCGCCATTTGGGGGATTGTCAAATTAAAAGATAATCAATTTAGTTTAAATACATTAGAGCAACGATATAGAAACGCAGATCATATGATTGGTATATTGCCCGTTGGACAGTTGCCGGGCGATCAATGCATCAGTGCATCGTTTTTTTGGAGCATGCCTATCGCTCAATACTCACAGTGGCGAGTCGAGCCATTAAACGTTTGGCAACGCTATGTAGTTTCATTATGGCCGGAATGCGAATCGCTGGTCTTGCAATTTAATTCACACGATGATTTAACCTTGGCCACCTATTATGATGTTATTTTGCGTCAATATTACACTGGTAATTTAGTGTTTATTGGCGATGCGGCACATTGTACCAGCCCACAATTGGGTCAAGGTGCTAATATGGCCTTAATGGATGCTTATGTTTTAGCGGAATGTCTTAAGTACACAAATTCTATCTCGCAAGCTTTAGTTGCTTATCAGCAACAGCGTCAAAAGCATCTCGCCTTTTATCAGATGGCAAGCCGCATACTGACTCCTTTTTTTCAATCTCATAGTATTTTCTTTGCCAGACTCCGTGCATTAATTGGGGGGCTGGCTGGTAAAATCCCGGTTACTCAAAAAATAACCGCTCAATTATTATCAGGTATTAAAACAGGATTATTTTCCCAACTAGACCCTGGTCAATGGTCGAAAAAATACCAAATAATTTGATCTAACTGTCCTGCCATTTCTCTAAGTTGGTATCAGACAATTAGCAAGTTATTACCTAAAATAGAAGTAGTATTCTCCAGGTTTAGGATTTAAGTGCAATACATTATCCCTAAATAATCAAGAAGTTAAGCTATTGATATTATTTGCAATTTATGATTAAAGTTGTTAATATAAATTCCTACAAATAGTTTGTATAAACCAGTAACTGTTCAGAGGTATAAATTTGCAAACCCAGAACGGCTGAATAGTTACATAAACCAAATATATTTGGATAAGGGCATGAAACAGCAGGGAAAAGCTAAATTTAATGAAACTTATGCAAGCGAATTGGTAGAGGAGGACGTTGCCTTCCGCCCGAACCAAAATGCTGATATTGCGGTAAGTATAGAGCCATATATTAGTTCGGAAGTAAGATCGCTTTATGAAGTTTACAGTTATCGTCATGCTGCGGCTATTTTGGCCAATTCCTTTCCGAAGCAATTAGTTGAAATCGAACATGCTTTACTTAATTTTCGAATAACATTACGTGAAATTGGTGCTCCAGGCGGAAATGAGTCTGAAATACCTAAAAAATTTTCGCGTATACTGCGTCCTGAAGGTTGGGTTGAAACTCGTATTCAAGGCGATTTAGTAATCAGAATGCAAGAGTATAAAGAAATTTTTCTTCCCGATAATGGAACTAAAAAAATTAAACATAACGAGTGCCAACCCCGTACAATCACCAATTTTATTGATGGACATAAAATTAATTATGTAAAGGGTCGTGTCGCTTTTGATTTAGAATGGAACTCGAAAGCCCAAAAATGTGAAAGCTAAGTATGGAGCAAGTACAACATGGATGGGAAAACTTCTTTATAGATTGAATGCTGGCCGACATGGAGGATGTCCAATATTGGTTTTTGGGATAACCCCGAACTTAATTAGTGAAGGGAGTTAAATATGGGTAAGAGAAATATAAAAAATGTAGAACAAAACGCTGCCGATGAATTGCTCAGTAAGTATAGAAAAAATCGGTTTCCCACTATTCTTGCGGACCCGCCATGGCAGTTTCAGAATCGTACTGGCAAAATGGCTCCAGAACATAAACGTTTATCTCGATATGCCACTATGGACTTTGAAGAGATTTTGAACTTACCAATTAAGAACCTTGCAGAGAGTACTGCGCATTTGTATTTGTGGGTTCCTAATGCATTATTGCCGGAGGGTTTGCAGGTTATGAAGGCTTGGGGATTTCAATATAAAAGTAACCTGGTATGGCATAAAATTCGTAAAGATGGTGGGCCAGATGGGCGTGGTGTAGGATTTTATTTTCGTAATGTAACTGAGTTAGTTTTATTTGGAGTGCGAGGCAAAAATGCCCGTACGCTTGCTCCTGGTAGAAGCCAAGTCAATTTTTTGGCGACTCGAAAGCGTGAACATTCACGTAAGCCAGACGAACTCTATGATATTATAGAGTCTTGTAGTTCAGGCCCATACCTTGAACTTTTTGCCAGAGGAGCAAGGAAAGGTTGGGAAGCATGGGGGAATCAATCCGAATATTATTTTCCAGATTGGTCCACTTACTCAAATCATTCACAAGCAGAGTATGCTAATTATTGTTTAAAAGATACTACTTAAAATTGGGTAATATTCATGTTAATTTTTACTTAATTCAATTTTTCCCAAACTTTCGATTCGGTGACCATCTTGGGGTTAGAAGATTATAGAATTATGGGAAGTAGCTAAAGAGCTACCGGTTTTGATTCCGGCAGCATACTAAGTTTTTGCATATCTCGCACGTAACTATTTAAGAATAGCTCTGGCCCAATTGTCTTTATAAACAATGTCTTCTAAGTCAAGATTTTCTTTATACGCTTGGACCACGGCATCCGTTTCTGTTAAGAAAAAACCGGACAATACGAGCGAGCCGCCAGGCGCCAAAAGAGCAATTAGTTTGGGCGCCAGTTCCCGCAATGGATTGGCTAAGATATTTGCTAAAATAATATCCGCTTTTATTTCAGGAAGATGTTCTGGTAGCATAATGGTCAGTGCTTCTGGCGTAAAAGAATTCAATTCGGCATTATTTTGAGTAGCGGTCAGCGCCTGAGGGTCATGGTCAACAGCCCATACTTTTTTGGCGCCTAAAGCCAATGCAGATAATCCAAGGATGCCTGAACCACAACCATAATCTATTACTGACTTTGCTGTTAATTCTTGATTAGCTAACCATTCTAAGCACAGCGCGGTGGTTGGATGTTCACCCGTACCAAAACCTAAGCCGGGATTGATGCGAACGGTGATGCCACTGGGGACAATCCAGAGTTTATTAGCAAAGCAATGTGCCGAAAAAGTTTGTTGAGTTTTTTCTACCCAATCAGTTTCAGCTATGGCCTCAACTTGGTATGTTAAGCAAGTCTCGAGTAATTTTTCTAAATGTTGGATGATCTCCTTCACGGGGTAATCATTTTCAAATAATGCTGTAATTTTAGTATTGTTCCACAAGGGGGTTTGTTGAGGCTGCTCTTGAAAAAGCGGCTGATCGCCGGCATCAGAAAGACTGACTGCTAAAGCGCCTTGCTCAGTCAGCAAATCTGAAAGTAATTCAGCATGGCTTGAAGTGGTTTCAATGATAACTTGAAGCATTTTAATTAATGGGAGATACCTAAGAGTTTTTCCAAATAATGGATATTCTGGCCTCCGGCAACAAAATTAGGGTCCTGCATTAGGCGTTGATGTAATTCAATATTCGTCTTGATGCCTTCTACGACCAGTTCTTCCAAAGCATTGTTCATCCTAGCAATCGCGATTTGTCGACTCTTTCCATAAACGATTAATTTACCAATTAAAGAATCATAAAAAGGTGGAACTTTGTAGCCACTGTATAAATGAGAATCCATTCGAACACCCAAGCCGCCGGGAGGATGGTAGCGGTTCACAATGCCTGGGCAGGGTAGGAAAGTTTTGCTGTCTTCGGCATTGATGCGGCATTCAATAGCATGGCCGGTGAAGGTTACCTGCTCTTGAGACAAGCTCAGTGGTTCGCCGGAGGCCACTAAAATTTGCTCTCTTACAATATCTACGCCGGTAATAAATTCTGTTACCGGATGTTCAACTTGAACCCGAGTGTTCATTTCAATGAAATAAAATTTACCTTGCTCATACAAAAATTCAAAGGTCCCAGCGCCGCGATAACCTAAATTAAGACAAGCTTGAACACACAATCCGCCGATTTCTGCACGCTGCTCGGGGCTAATACCCGGCGCGGGTGCTTCTTCCAATACTTTTTGGTGGCGGCGTTGCATAGAGCAATCTCTTTCACCCAAGTGGATAGCATGGCCATGGGTATCAGCCAACACTTGAATTTCTATATGACGCGGGTTTTCTAGAAATTTTTCCATATAAATTTCATCAGTCCCGAAGGCAGCGCCCGCTTCGGTGCGGGTTGTGGCGATAGTACTTAATAAATCAGCCTCCTTTCGAACCACTCGCATGCCTCTTCCGCCTCCTCCGCCGGAAGCTTTGATAATTAATGGATAACCGATTTTCTGTGCCAGCGATAAATTGGTTGGATTATCTTGGGATAAAGCACCGTTAGACCCTGGGATACAGGGGATGCCGGCTTTGGACATGGCTTTAATCGCTAAGACCTTATTGCCCATTTGGGTGATCATGTCGCGAGTAGGGCCGATAAACACAAATCCGCTCTTCTCAACTTGTTCAGCAAAGTTAGGGTTCTCAGCTAGAAAACCATAACCTGGGTGAATTGCATCAACATCGGCAACTTCGGCTGCACTAATGACCGCTGGAATGCTCAGATAACTATCGGTAGAGTTAGGCGGGCCGATACAAACCGCTTCATCTGCTAGTTTCACATGCATAAGATCACGATCGGCTTGCGAATAAACCGCTACGGTTTTAATGCCTAGCTCTTTACAGGCTCTATGTATACGTAGCGCAATTTCACCCCGGTTTGCAATCAAAACTTTTTTAAACATAGTGATTACTCGGTGGTTTCAATTAGGAAAAGAGGTTGGCCGTATTCCACAGGCTGTTCATTTTCGATCAGGCGGGCGCTGACCACGCCGGAAACATCGGCTTCAATTTTATTAAACATTTTCATGGCTTCAATCAAGCACAAGGTATCCCCGGCTTTGACATTATCACCCACTTGCACAAACGGCATCGCTCCGGAGGAGGGGGCTAAATAGACTGTCCCGACCATGGGGGATAGAACGTGGTGACCATCCGAAACATTTGCCTCATTCGAAACAGTGGCAGCGGAAGCGCTTGGCTGACTGACAGGATGTGACAGTGTCGTTTCCATTGGAATGGCTGCCGTTGCCCCGCTGGTAGTGACGAAAGCGCCTTTTTGACAGCTAATGCGAACTGATTCATCGCCTGATCTAATCTCCAGTTCGCCGATGCCGGTTTCTTTCACCAGCTCTATTAATTTTCTTATCTTGCGAGTATCCATAATACTCCTCATTTAGTGATATACTGCCATCGGTTAAAACTTAAGGATTCCTGAAGGAATCCCGGAGCGATAATAAATCGGGTTCCGTTTGATTCCGAAGCTTCAGGTAAAAATATAGGAAGATATTAGCAAGATCGCTGCAGATGTCAACCTTTTTAATCAACTGAAGCTAATTTTTGTGTTAACTGTTTGGCAGATAACTCCCCGACCGAGCTAGCCATTGGAGAGGCTACATGCTGGCTGTTGAATACAATAAAGGTAGGCGGCGCCACTACCCCATACTCCCTCATTAAAGCTCGGTCCTCTGGATCATTAGCAGTGATATCGGCGCGCAATAGTAAAAAACGTTGTAATTGCTTTTGCACGGCAGGGTTAGTTAACACATGACTTTCCAAATATTTACAGTTGACGCACCATTTAGCATAGAAATCTAGAAAAACGGGTTTGTGGTTAGCTTGAGCCATTTGTTGTTGCACATCCGCTATAGTTTTCACGCTCACAAATTTCTGACCAATGATTTGGTTATGGATCACAGTGCCATTAATCGCTTCAGTTAATAGGATGATACTGAAAATGAAAATTAAGATACCGATAATCTTACTGGTCATTTGTACCTTTGTGGCAGAGCTGGTGAATGCTTTCAGGTAGATGGCAATTCCAAAGCCTAAAGCGGCCCACAGGATTAAGCTAATGTTTGAATTAAAAATTCTGGATAACATCCAAATGGCGACAGCCAATAATCCTATTCCCAAGATATTTTCCACTTGACGCATCCATTTTCCGGCGCGTGGCAGAAGCCGTTTGCCAAATGCTCCAACTAATAATAACGGAACACCGCTACCCATTCCGACTAAAAACAAAGCTAATGCCCCTAAATAGGCGTTGCCTGCCTGACTGATGTAACTTAATACAGCCACCAAAGGCGCTGTGGCGCAGGGTGAAAGAATCAACGTCGATAAGCCGCCCATAACAACAGCGCCGATGATGCTGCCATGGCGTTGGCGGTTGCTAAGACCGGCTATGCGAGACCGGAGCAGTTCCGGTAAATTAAACTGATAAAGACCAAACAGTGACAAAGCCATGGCCACAATGACCGCACTAAATATACTAATGACCCAAGGCTTTTGCAGCCAGGCTTGCAAGGTTCCGCCAATCGCGCCGAAAGCCAATCCGGCAATAGCATAGGTGATCGCCATTCCCAGAACATATGCTAATGAAATTAAAAATGCTCGGAGGTGAGTAATATCAGCCTTACCTAAAATCAGGCTCGATAATACTGGAATCATTGGCAAAACACAGGGTGTTAAAGAAATCAGTACACCTAATCCAAAGAAACCTAACCAAACTGTCCAATGGTAATGGTGCTTCATTAAATCTTTTATTTCTTTAGGCTGCTCAATGGCTGCGGAGGGCTTATTCGGGATTTGGTCGATTGCCATTGGCTTAGATAAGGTTCCTGAACCAAGAGTTACTGTGAGCATACGGGTTTGAGGAGGATAACAAAAACCTTGTTTAGAACAGCCTTGATAATGGATTTCCAATGGGATTTGATTTTTTGATGAGCTGATAACCGGCACTGAAATATCAACCGGG
>JAFEDN010000091.1 GCA_018241585.1 Pseudomonadota bacterium
TCGACGAGACAAAATAATTCCAGTAAACTCATATGCCTTGGCCTCCTTGTTATGAGTAATTTATATGCAAAACAAATTAAATCATATGGGAGGCCAAACCAGCAATCTCAGCTTCTCTTATCCAGAATTCGCGTTATTAGGTGAGGAATACATGCGCCATCACGGGCATTATCTGGTAGTTTTTATTACGTTTAAGGATGTGAAAGATCATAATTTTGAGCATACGCTGCAAAGTATGCAGTTGCTGATGGCCAGGGTGTATGAAGAGCATCGGTATTTATTAACCAGCTCAAAATTGGATGAAGCCAATAAAAAATTTTTCCACACGGTTTTAAATGGCAGTGTAAATACCAATCTGCTGCAAAGCGCGATTGTTAACCTGATCCATTATTTATATCGGCATCACGGCGTTAAACCCTGGTTATTGATCGACGAATACGACATACCGATTCAGTCGGCGTATTTCCATGGCTATTATGAACCGATGATCAGCTTGCTGCGTGGCATGTTTGGAGCGGCGTTAAAGACTAATCCTTATTTAGAGCGGGCAGTAATCACAGGAATTTTGAGAGTTGCGAAGGAAAGTTTGTTTTCTGGGGTGAATAATCTGGAAGTATATTCGTTGATTCAATCTCGATATGGTCAATATTTTGGATTTACCGAAGAAGAAGTCATGGATTTATTACAACAAACTCAACTGGAACAGCAATTACCTTCGATACGTGATTGGTATAACGGCTATCGAATAGGGAGCTGGACAGTCTATAATCCCTGGTCGATTGTCAAATGTATTCGTGCGCGAGGGGAGCTAGCGCCGTATTGGATCAACACCAGCGGCAATCAGATTATTAAGAATTTATTGACGCATGCGAGTGAGCGTTTTCGAACGCAGTTTGAAGATCTATTAGCCGGTAAGCCATTAGAAAAGCTGATTGACGAAAATGTGGTGTTTGGAGATTTAAATAAAAATGAATCGGCGGCCTGGAGTTTACTGCTGATGGCGGGATATTTGAGAGTGACGGCAAAACGTTCAACCGAATTAGGAATTTATTGTCTATTGGATATTCCGAACCCAGAAGTACGCGGTTTATACCGGAGGATTATCGAGCAATGGTTGTCGAATGGTCATGGTACGGAATGGTTTGAGAATTTTCTCAATCATTTGCTGACCGGCAATTTAACGGCTTTTGAAGCGGATTTTCGGCATCTGGTGGAAGACACGTTCAGCGTGCATGATACATCCAAAGACCCGGAGGCGTTTTTTCACGGATCTATGGTCGGCGCGACGGCCAGTTTATATCACAACAAGAATTATGAAATTAAATCGAACCGCGAGAGTGGCTGGGGCCGTTACGATTATCTGATTTTCTCACATGATATATTTAGGCCGACAATCTTGCTGGAAATCAAACGCGTAAAAAAAACTGGGAAAATGAGCCCAGATGATTTAGAAAAAGTGCTAACCGAAACGGCGCAACAAGCCCTGGCGCAAATACAGCAGCAGAATTACTTATCGGAAGCGCGACAACGAGGACGGACGAATATTATTAAAGTTGGTTTGGCGTTTTGCGGCAAATATTTTCAAATTCAGGCGAAGAAAGAAGGTTCAGGGGACACTCTGACGTAATGAACAACTCAACTTTAGGGAGATACTGAAATGAAACAAGGACAATTTCCAACCGTAATTTCATTGGCCAGTTTGAATGGTCAAAATGGTTTCGGGATTATCGGCGAGGCACCTGGTGATGCGAGTGGTGCTTCAGTGAGCGGTCTCGATGATATTAATAAAGATGGCCATCTGGATTTTTTGATTGGGGCGTCAGAGGCGTCACCGGGCGGTCGAAAAAATGCAGGAAAAAGTTATGTCGTCTTTGGTGGACCTGAGATAGGTAAAAGCGGTGTGTTCGCCCTGGCCAGTTTGAATGGCAGCAATGGCTTTAAATTAAATGGCAATACCGCCGGCTCTGTCAGTGGCGCTACGGTCACAGGGGCAGGTGATATTAACCAGGATGGGTATCCTGATTTACTCATTGGTGCCTGGTATTTTGCAGAGAATATGGGGCAAACATATGTGGTGTTTGGTGGTTCTGGAGTGGGAAAAAATGGGATCATCGAATTGGCCAGTCTTAATGGTACGAATGGCTTCTATTTACAAGGTGAAGTGGCTGGTAGCCTAGCTGGGTTTGCACTCAGTAAGGTGGGGGATATCAATCAGGACGGGATGACCGATTTTTTGATCGGTGCTTATGCTTACGGTTCGAACACGGGTCGTACTTATCTTGTCTATGGCGGACTTCAGATAGGTGGGAAGGCGGCCATGAGTCTTTCTGATATGCAAAGTAATCTTAAGTTATTGAGCGAATCGAGCTATGATATGAATGGTGTTTCCGTCAGCGATTTAAGCGACATCAATGGTGATGATCAAGATGATCTTTTGATTGCGGCTCAAAACGTTAATTCTGCTACAGGCCGTACATATGTGATTTTTGGCAATAAGGAACTGAGTAATGGTGGCACATTCAACTTATCCACAATTAACGGTATAAATGGTTTTAAGTTAGATGGCGAGTTAGCTGGAGGAACCAGCGGAGGTTCTGTTAAAAATGCAGGTGATGTGAACGGTGATGGTTATAATGATATTCTCATCGGCGCAACAAGCCTCTCTTCCGGCGGTTACTCAAATAATGGGCGTGTGTATGTGGTATTTGGTGGTCCTCAAATCGGCAACAGTGGGGTAGTTGCTCTTTCGCAATTAAACGGCGTCAACGGATTTAAAATTGATGGGGAAGCCAGTGGTGATCACATCGCCACGTTTCAAGGGCTGAGTGGGAAAGTAGATGTGAATGGGGATGGCTACATGGACATCCTGATCGGCGCATGTCTTGCTGCTCCTAATGGGCTGTCTAAAGCTGGCCGAAGTTACGTGGTATTTGGTGATCCTGGCATAGTACCCAATGGTCTGATTCTACTGTCCAGCTTAAATGGTAGTAATGGCTTTAAATTGGACGGTGAAGCCGCCGGGGACTACAGCGCTTCTACCGTCAGTGGTATTGGAGATATTAATGAAGACGGCGTAGATGATATTCTCATAGGAGCCTATGGACATCAGTCTGCAACAGGAAAAAGTTATGTCATATTTGGAGACGCACCGCCTGTCTTACTCGAAAATAATTTATCGTTATATCCCGGTGAAAGTGTCGTATTGAACTCCAATTTTTTGTCTGCTTATGACCGCAACCATGATAATAACACTTTAGCTTTTATTCCTTCGTCGATTGAGCACGGTCAATTTAAGCTGGTTAATAATTCGGGCGCCTCGGTTGCTAACTTTACCCAATTGCAAATTTTGAATGGTCAGGTTGAGTTTGTCCATGATGGTAGCCCGATAGCGCCGGGTTATAATATCACCGTGCGAAGTTCAGGCATTGCCTGGACGGGTCCTTATTCAGCCAATGTAACCTTCAATCTTTTACAAATAAAATCTAATCAGCTTTCGATTAATCAGGGGCAAACAGTCACCCTGACGCAGGATAATTTAAGCGCCACCGATACCGGAGGAGATGAAGAAAATTTAAAATTTACTATTAAAAATCTGCAACAGGGACAATTTGAATGGTGCACTGTACCGGATGAACCTATTTTAAATTTCACTCAAAAAAATATCAGCGAGGGGGTGGTCTGTTTTGCACAGGATGGTACGGCAATGCCACCGGCTTATCAGGTTATCGTCAGTAATGGGCAAATATCTTTAACGGCACAAGCTGCGTTGATTGATTTCGATACCATGGCGGTACTGTTGACGAATCGACTGGTAATTAACCAGGGCCAAACAGTCGTGCTGACTGCCAGTGATCTCAGCGCCACGCATCCCACAGCGGATGAGAATGAATTGCAATTCGAGATCAGCGATGTGCAGCAGGGTCAATTTAGCTGGACAGATACACCTATGAATCCACTCACATCTTTCTATCAAAAAAATATTAGCGACGGGTTAATCCAGTTCACACAAAATGATTCGATTTTACCGCCAGCATATAATGTGTCGGTCACCGACGGCCGCACTCACTCGCTACCGCAGACCGCGCAAATTGATTTTGATACAGTACCGGTCATCGTCAATAATACTTTGCGCATTAATCAGGGCGACACACAGTTGATTACGAGTGAGATTCTGAGCGCCATTCATCCGGGTGGAAAAAATGATAATGAATTGCTGTTTAATCTCACCAATGTCAAGCACGGCCAGTTTAACTGGCGTAGTTCTCCCGGCAAACCGATTGTGAATTTTTATCAGCAGAATATCACGAATGCCCTGGTGCAGTTTACTCATGATAATTCGACCACAGCCCCGGGCTATATGGTGGTAGCGACGGATGGTCGAACCGCTTCATCGGCACAGTCGGCGCAGGTAGAATTTAATACGGTGCCCGTTATCCTGAATAATACTTTGCGCATTAATCAGGGCGAGACCATCCTCCTGACCGGAGACATGTTAAGTGCGACTCATCCGACGACCGGAGAGGATAACTTACTAGGCTTCAATCTAAGTCTCATCAATCACGGCAAATTTTGCTGGATTGATCAGGCCGGTGACCCGATCCACTATTTTTATCAGCAAAACATCACCGATGGCCAGGTGCAGTTTATGCATGATAACTCCACATCGGCGCCCGGGTACGTAGTGGTCGTCACCGATGGATTTTTGTCTTCCCCCGCCCAGGCCGCGCAAATTGATTTTGACGCAGCGCCGGTTTTACTGAATAACCAGTTAGTGATTAATCAGGGGCAGATCGTTCAATTGACGGCAGATAATTTGAGTGCGACGCATCTTGGAAGTGATGATCGAGTTTTGCTATTTAATGCCAGCGACGTCAAACAGGGCCAATTTAGTTGGGTGAAATTTCCCGATCAATCGATCCTGAGTTTTTATCAACAAAACATCACCGATCAACTGGTGCAGTTCCATCATGACAACTCGACGCAGCCGCCGGGCTATCGCATCAGCGTCAGCGATGGCCGTATCACCACAACGCCGTCTTCAGCAATGATTGATTTTGACGTCATGCCGATCCTGCTGAATAATCAGTTGCGCATTGATCAGAATCAAACGGTATTACTGGGTCCGTCCAATCTTTCCGCTACCCAGCCATTAAAAGACGATGCAGCCCTGATCTTTTTGATTAGCCAGGTAGCGCACGGCCAGTTTAGCTGGGTCAATGATTCCTCTCGGCCGATCAGC
Source organism: Pseudomonadota bacterium (assembly GCA_018241585.1). Lineage (GTDB taxonomy): Bacteria > Pseudomonadota > Gammaproteobacteria > Coxiellales > Coxiellaceae > JAFEDN01. Next base: position 5,240 of record JAFEDN010000091.1, read on the forward strand.
AGTTTTTCACAGCAGGCAGTGAGCGCCCAGCAGGTGAAGTTTTCACATGATGGTGGTATCCAGCCACCGCAATATACCGTCTCTGTTACCGATAATCGCCTCATCACCGCGCCTCAGCCCGCCACGATTGATTTTGATACCTGGCCGATTCTGGAGAAAAACACTCTGACGATTGGTCAGGGTCAGGCATTAACGTTGACTTCGGCACAGCTCCTGGCGACTCACAATGGAGTGATCGATCCCGATTTATTGTTTGAGATAAGCAATCTGACTCACGCGACGATCTCGATCTCGCCCTCACCAGAAGCGGAGATGGACCCGATTCAGTTTACCCAACAGGCGGTCATCATGGGAGCGGTGAGACTGATTCAGGATGGGGGTCCCGTAGCGCCCGGCTACGCCGTATCTGTCAGCGATGGCCGGATGCAAACCGAGCCTACACTCTGTACGGTGACTTTTTACCCAAAGCCGGTGATCACCACCAACCAGTTGTTTTTACAATCCGGCAAAGCAGCGATCCTGACCACGGATAATCTGTGCGCGGGACAGTGTACCCAAACCAGCAGCGATAACCTGGTGTTTATGGTGCTCAACACCCCAGACTATGGCCAGTTTGAACTGACACCCAATCCGGGCAAGCCTGTCACCAGTTTTTCGCAGAAACAGGTCAAACAGGGGCTGATTCAGTTTCAATCCGATGGTACCCCGATAGCGCCGCGCTACCAGTTGTCGGTATCTGACCCAGCCAGCCAACTGAGCAGTGATCCAAGTTTGAGCCAGACTTTGCTGCTGTTGCAGAACACCTGGCCGATTAACCAGGGTGAAGTATTCACCGTGAGCTCGACTGCATTGAATGCGACCAGTAGCCATGGTGATGATATTGGCTATACACCGGTGATCGATACTGTCACGCATGGTTATTTTGCGTTAGCGGCGTCACCGGATTATCGGCTACCGAGTTTTCAGCAGAGTCAGGTGATGCGTGAGGAAGTGGTCTTTGTACCGGACGGCACAGCCAACCCGCCTACAGCGGTGCTGGCGATCACCGATGGCGTCGCCAGTGGCGCACACGGATCGTTTGCCTGCGCGATTAATTTTGCCGTGCCGCCGCAATTAGAACATGCGTTCTTAAAAATCAGTCCGCCGGATAAAATTCTGCTGACGAGTACACAGTTGCAGGCATCGGATCCGTTCGTGCCCGCCGGCGTACTATTATTTGAAGTCAGCGATGTGAAAAATGATCATTTTGCGTATACATGGGACTGGAAGACGCCGATTACTAATTTTACCCAGCAGTCGGTTCAGGATGGTCAGGTGTTTTTTATTGCGGGTTCCGATCAGCCGCCGTCGTTTCAGGTGTCGGTGTGGAATGGTCGTTTGCATTGTCAGGGTTGTCCGCAACCTGCGGAAGTGATTGCGCCGGGAGAGGAGAGCACCCATCCATTATTAAGTGGCTGGTGGGCGGTGGCGCTGACCGGATTGTTGTTGCCGGCGTTGAGGTGGGCGGCTGAAGAGAGTCTGAAATATTATTTTGGCTCCCAGGAAGAAAAAAGCATCGACAGCCAGGTAACGGCCTCGGTATTAGCGCCCTTGTGGATCGGGATCTGTGGGATTATCACCCACCAGCAGTACAAGAATTATATGGGGGCGATCGGCAAGGTGATTGACCACGTTCGCGTCACACCCCAGGATGAAAAAGAAGAAAAACTCTTGCGAATCGCCTGGACTCAATTAAATCTGGACGATAAAAAAATGGTGTCTTCGCAAATAGCGCGTGCGGTCAAAACGCACGTGGTGGCGAACCGGAATGGCTGTGTTCGATTTTTTAGAAGTCTGTGTGGATCGGAAACGACGCCGCAGCAGATTAAGCGGGATGCGCAGACCATCGCGCAAAGCGCGCAAAGCCTATTGATTTTTGCCCAGCCGGAACAAAAAGCCCGGAGAAGCAGTCAGAATTCAGATGCGATCCGGTTGGAGAACCGCATACCCGATTCTGAAGCTAACAGGCCACAGTCTGTGCATTCAGACTTAAGCCAGCCTTTGTTATCCTGATCGAACGTAATCATTCTAACCGCTGGTACGGCATGATCCCGGTCATTTTTTGATGATAATAAAGGAATTGAGTAATAGCTCAGGCCTTATGCTAATAAAATAGGCAATTTTGCAATGAGAGGAGGCGCAGGGAGATGATAGAAATGATTTTTGATAGCCTGTGTGAGATATTCAAAAGCACTTTTGGATTGTAATCGGCAAGTGGTAATCCAGGAAGCAGAACGCCCCACATACTCAGCGCCATAGATCGAGCGAGTCCCAAAATATTTCTTTCTCCAAATTACCCAGGGTCTTAAACATTGTTCGGCATGGTTATGGGTTGGTTCAACCCCTTCTTCGTATAAAA
>JAFEDN010000092.1 GCA_018241585.1 Pseudomonadota bacterium
TTGTGCGTGGTATGTTGTTACTTGGGACTTGCATAGCCGGTGGTTTTATTCTTTTCATCTCCATTGAGGGGGTAATGCTTTCGTCGTCTAGTAACTGGGTGTCCTCAGAGTCTAAGGTTACTTGATCTAGTTGATTGACTGCGCCTGGCATGCTACCGCTACTTGAAACTTGCATAGTTGGTTTTTTCATCTTCATTTTGAGGGGAGTAGTCCTTTCGTAGGGTTGCTCGATGTGCTCATTAAAGTCTGTAAGTTTTTGATCATTATTCATCGGGATAGTACCAAGTTCATCAACGAGATCTGGTATTCTATTTAAAGCTTGGGTAATTGCTGTCGTATTGACCGGATTACCCCTTTTCCATTCAAATTCTGCAATTTTAAGGGCTAAATCCTGTTTTTTTATGGCAAGTTCTATATTTGAGGAGCGCATTTTTTCGTTAAATTGACGTTGATCTTCAGCTAATCTGTCTGCGTTAAATTTTTTATTCCCGCAATACAGAATCAAACCGCCAAAGATCACCCCTGCAAACCCAACTGTTGCAGTAATAGCTGCATTTTTGGTGGTAACATCAGTATTGTTATGGCTAGAGGTTGAATTTCCCGTGTGATTAGTTCCATTGTAACTACTGTTGTTATTTAAGTCTTGACAAAGAGCCTGATAGATATCTTGCAACAACAGATAAAAATAAAAAAAATTAGACAGCCCAGTCCTTTTCATTGATATTTTCTCAATTTTTTATAATAACTTCCCCTAGGATAAAAGCTAATTAATCCTACTGAAAGGAAAAATTAGAATTCACCCCCCATATTTAACTCGAGAGTGAATCACCACTACTTAGCGAACATGTAGTGATTTCATTTAATGATTTTTCTAATTCTTTGTTTAACGCCTCCATCTTTTGGGAACCAATTTGTTTTAATAATTCAGGTGATTTTTTCAATTTTTTTAATTTTTCTAATGAAGTTTTATTTCGCTCCAATACGATTTTTAATTCGTCTTTTTTCTCTTGAATGGCCGGCCACAACCCTTTAGAAATAACAGCAGACACACTGATTTCCGGATCGGCAATAGGTGGAAATTTTCGAGTTTTATCCACTATTTCAGTGGCTATCATGGACATTTTGCTAGCATATACTTTGCCTCGATTTTCCGGGTTTAAATCTAAATTTTTACTTTCTTCACTAGTTAGTCTCAAAAGCAATTCAATATAATCTTTCTTAATTTTCCCCTGTTCTTGTAGAGAAAATGTGCTATTTCGCACCGAATCGAGGATATCTTTCCTAGCTTGACTAGGCGACATTTTTGAAGTTTTGCCGACATAATTCAGGCTCATATTTTCAAAAAAGCCGTACATAATTAGGAAAAATTGGTTAATTCCCTGTATTGGGTCGAAAAGGCCTTTAGATACAGCATTGATAATTTCTAAAGCCTGAGTGCGATAGATGCTTCGGCCTTCTGGAAAATCAGCACAACTTTTGCCCTCAAGTTGCAGATCAAAAAATTTCACTGCCTGAGGTAAGGCAACTGTAGCATTTAAAGAATGAAAAAATGGCTTGAATCGCTTATCTTCTTTTAGGTCTAAGTCTAGTAAGATACCCCGTAGTTTATTTTTTAAAAGTTTAAATTCATCACCAGATTTGGCATCAACAAGAGTTGGAAATAAGGAACTGTGACAGGCATACAAAAAAGTTCCAAGAGTTCTTGTTCTGGCGCACAGCCCATGTTGTAAAATTTTCTCTCCGGTATAGACATATAAATTCGTACGCCAATAAGCGATGAGTGTATAAAAAAACAAATCGATTCGACTAATGGCATGGAATTCAAGGTGCTTTTTAAAGAAAGCTATTTGCTGGATGATTTGATTTTTAGTTTTAAGCGAGTTAACAACTGTAACTAACTGTTTGTTTTTTGATAATTTAGTTTGAACGGTCGGCGCACCATCTAAAGGCGATAAAGAAAAAGTTTGATTTTCCTCATAGGTAGTTTTTTTCACAGTCCCTCCTTTGAAATTCAGCTAATTCATAGTAATAGAATTCATGCTTTACTGTCAATTCGGTTAGATACCGAAACTATCGAATACTTTCAACATCTCTCCCAAGAAAACGGTATCCCTTATCAAACACTGATGAATTTATTTTTACGTGAATGCGCCAGAAAACACAAAAGGCTGAATATGCAATGGTCTCCTGAAAAATAAAATAGCCTCATTCAAGGATTCTTTGTCACTCAAGCAGAGAGTTTAGTATTCAAATTTTGACTCATGAATTCACACATTTGCTCATGCGAGGAAAAACCACCATTTTTAAAGGTGGACGCCCTTAAATTGTAAATCGTTCTGACTTGAAGATGCAGCGACTGCGCAATCGCTTCATTAGAAAAAATTTACATCGGTTTATTCAAGAGCAACAGATTTAAAAAATGTCTATTTTTACTTGACCAGAACACAGCTCCCATTATAGTTACAAACGAAAGCTAGATGTCGACGAACTTTCTTTCGTAATTGTTTTTGCTAATCGCTGATCTTCTCTTTCTCTTAATCCTGCACGACGTATTTTGCCGCTTGTCGTCTCATATTTTTCCCATTCTTTAAGCGGTAAACATTCTACCATCCTTGGATATTTATAGGGGCCGGTTTCACGCTTAATATGGTCTTGAATTTCTTGAATTAATGCCGGACTTTCCACATATCCCGGTTTTAGTAATATAAAAGCTTTAACGGTAATTGCATAGGAATCTAGGGAAGTACGTACTCCAATTATGGCTATTTTTGCCACCGCTTGATGAGACATACCTGCTTTTTCTACTTCATCCGGCCCGATACGATAACCACGGCTTTTGATTAAATCATCTTTGCGGCCTTGATAAGCAAATAGGCCATCTTTGCGATATAATGCCCAATCTCCCGTCAAATGGTAACGTCCATTGGGTGAGCGAATGCTTTTAGTTTTTTCAGGGTTTTTTGCATAACCGCGCATGATACCGCCACTTTTTCCTGCTACTAAATCCACCGCAATTTGCCCAATGTTACCACGCTCCAAAGGTTGATAATTTTCATCCAGAACAACTATTTTATAAGGGTCGATTGGACGCCCCATAGTCCCGGGTGTGTGAGGTTGATCATCGACTCGCCCCATTAAGAGAGGCGTTTCTGCTTGTCCGAAACCAACGGCTACCTCAATCCCGCGAGCAGCAAAACGCTCAATGACTGTCTCGTCTAACGCTTCCCCGACTGTGACGATACGTCGAAGAGAAGGGAATTTAATGCGATCAAAAGCAGGATCGACCACTAATAGCCTAAGAACTGTTGGTGCAGCGCAAAAGATTGTAACAGACTGATCACGGATGGTCGCCAGCATTCTTTGCGCTTCAAATTTTTTAGTCGTGGGTGTAATTAGTAATTTTGATCCCATTGACCAAGCAGCGGTTGTAATCCAGACAGTAAATCCCCAGCCAATATCACTGGCATTATAAATCAAGTCATCTGGAGTCGCGCGTAGCCAGCGTCTTCCCGTCGGCCAATGAAAAAAAGGATAATCTGCGTTATGTTGAACAGCTTTTGGCTGTCCCGTAGTTCCAGAAGTGTAAAGATATAAACAAGCATCATCGGTGTTTGTAGATATTTCAGGGGATAAAATAAAAGGGGCATTAAAAATATCTTTTAACGAAGACCAGTTTTTCTCTGATAAATCCGTAGTAACCATTGTTTGTAGTGTGGGACATTGATCTTTGATAACATCTACATGATTTTGTAATTCAGGTGCGGTAATTATTCCACGAATACCTAAATGGTTAATTCTATAAATGAGGTCTTTAGGAGTTAACAACCGGGGACAGGGTACGACTGCGATACCGGCACGCATCAGTCCTGCCAAGCTATACCACCAGGCTGGATGTTGACCCAACATCAATGCAACCGTATCGCCCCGCTTAAAACCTTGATGGGTAAAAAAATTAGCAATTTGATGACTACTTTTTACAAGGTCGGAGTACTTAATTTTTAAACGTTCTTCTTTTGCTTGGTCGATACAAATAATTGCGGTTTTTTCATTTTCATCGGCCCACTGATCAACTACTTGCGTAACAAAATTACATGTAATTGGTATATCTGTAGGTTGTTCAAGCAATGTTGAATAAATTTTGCCTATATTGGGACGATTTTTTACTAAATCGTTACAAAATAATCTGGCTTGATGTGATAAAATTGGATTTGAGCGCAGTGTTCGCAACGCACTGGTTCCGATGACCGTAATTCTATTTTGCAACATATAGCCTCTTTCCTAAAATCTAAGACCTTCATTTTCTATCATGAAGTTAAAAACTGTCAATAGTTTTTAATTTTTTGTAGCGGCAAAAACGATAAAGTGCTCCATATCCAGACTCTTGAAAGAGCTGGTCAATTCTCGCAATTCTGGCCGGTCATCAAGTAGTCTTCTAATTTGCGGTTCTGCTTGTAAAAGAGCGAATGAATTCTTAATAGCTTGGATAGCCCGTATGGCCGCGTGCAGGTTCTCTTCCCCCAAGAAAAGTCGGCAGCGTTTTATCCCCTGTATTGCCGCTTTGGTGATAATTATTCGTGGCACTCGGGAGTCTCTGTTTCTCTTTTCTTGCCCCAAGTATCGAGCCAGTCACGTATAGAAGTCGCTGTGTGGCGGAAGCGGAAAACCGAGGAGGCACGAATATTATGAAAATGGGCTTTGCATTTTGCGGTAAATGTTTTAAAATTCAAGCAAGAAGTTTGATAGAGACTGCCTCAAAGAACCCCAAACTTTAAGGTTAGAGATAAAACGATATAAGGATTTCAAGAATATTATTTTAATATGGTTCTGAAAATATGGCTCGTTTTGATCGTTTGCAAAAGGAAATGGAAGCGTTAGAACGCCCGCTTATTACGGCAATTGCTGACCGACAAATAGAAACGGCTAAAAAAATGATCGCGGAAGGGAAATATCTAAAGCAAAAAGACCATTATGGTGATACGCCACTTATAACTGCGGTGCAAATAAAAAATTTAGAGCTTGTTAAATTGCTATTAGATGCCCACGTTGATATCTATGAGACAAATCATCAAAATGATACGGCGCTCGATATCGCTAAGTCATGGCATGGATATGGATTGCCGATTAATATAGCTATTGAAACCTATAAATATCAACTCGAGAAAGCACGCAGCCAACAGTCGCCATGGATTTTGCCACCAATTTCAAAATGCACAACAATGAGACCTGCGAGAAAGATGGATTTGAAAAGCGCTCTTTATGAAGCCAAAACCTTGTTTGGAGGCACTGATTTATGTGTTCTACTTTCGGCGGCTATCGACTATTCCGAGTCTTTAATTGTTTACATGGAACCACTATATGCCAAAGGTACGGAATACAACGATAAAGATCGTAAAGCGCTTATCAAGGCGATATATGGACTAAATAGTGGATTCGATTGGGGAACAGGGAAATTAGCAACATTATTAGAAAAACTTAGCCACGTACCTCGACTTAGAAAAGCAATCACTGCTATTCGGAGCACCTCTGCTGGGAACTATATAAGATATTTAGAAGAATTTTTAAATTCTAAAGAAAGAGACCCAAATGATATAATGGATGTTGTTTTAGATTATAATCATTTTTTTCTGGAAAAATATAGGAATCTGAAACTGAATGAAATAGGGTTCATGAAACTCTTTTATGTCTTCAATAAACTTGAACAAAAAAAACTTTACTGTGAAAAATCGAGAAAACTACATGCTCAGTCTGCTATTATTTTGGTTAATATATATAAAAATTGTGTTATAAGGTCTTTCCTGAATCAACCATCGATTAGTCCAAGGCAATCAGGTGAAATAAAAAGTTATTTAATAAAGTTCGCAAAAACAGCACTTGATAAAGAATTTATCAAAAGATTGTATGGTAAAAAAATATTTGCTGAAGAAATAAAAAAATCACAATTGTCTTTAGATATCTCGACAGAATCTTCTACCGATCCTTCACAGAGAAAAGAAGTAGTTGAGCTAATATCTCAACCAAAAAAAAAATTGGCATACAACAAACAGTTATCACCTGCTCAGAAAGCACGAAAAGAGCAACAGTTTCCTCAAGCAATTCAATTGCAGATATTAGAAAAAAAAGCTCAATGTGATAATCTTTTGTACGCACTAACGCAAGAATTAAGTCAAATTAGCAAAGAAAATAAGCATTCTGATCGTCGGCAGTTATTTATGGCATGGAAAAGTAATCAATTAGAACTGATTGATAATGTTCAACAAATGCAAGATTTCACTAAAAAAGAAGAGCAGGTAGTAGCTCAGCAATGTAAAAAAATTGCTTTGTTCAAAAATTCTTTGGAGTTGAATCTCTCTAATTACATGATTCAACATATAGGCTTAGCTCAAAACTTAGTTAAAGCGAAATTGGATTTAACGACTCGACTGGCCGTAGGAGGTACAGCATTTATCGTTAGCCAATTTTTACCTATTCCATTAGTAGGTACTGCGGTTAGCGAATTCTTGTCATGGGTTATCCAACGACAAAAAAGATCTGAGGCCCACGAACGTTCTTTTGGAATCAACTCCATTAGTAAAGCTGGTTTTCTGGTATGTGATCTGGTCGAAAAATTGACTTGCAGCTATCAACTCTTAATCAGTCGATTACATCCATTAGCTATTGATGCTTTTGCTGAATCTTTAGTAAAGCGCATATCTGAATTTGAAGCCCCTCCTGAATTAATAGATTCCGATGATTTTGCCGATCATCTAGTAATGTATTGTAGTCTCCATAAAACAGTTAATGATTCTATGATTAATCCCACCGAAGATAGTCAACTCATTGCTTTTCATACTTTACCAATCAAAGAATCGAAACGTGAAAAAAATAATCGCTATCAATATGAAACTGTGGATACTATCTGCCGTCAGAGCGCTATGATATCTTTGGGTGCGGATTATCAATACTATCGTTGTCAATCTTTTGGGGAAATAGTTCGTGTGGATTTGCCGCCTCGTTATATCAGTAATTATGAGAAAACATACCGCAAACTACATAATTCGGAAAATTGGGTGGGGCATTTAGCTCTGCTTCCTCCTGTATTTTCATTTTCACACCATCAAAAACTTCAATGCGAACTAAAAGTTACTCAGGAACTAAAAAGCACTCAAAAAGAATTGCTGCAAACTAAGGTCCAGTTGCAAAAAACACAAGATAAACTTACAAAATTACAAGAAAAACACGGATTAAAAAAAGAGTCTCACCGTTCTCTAGTCCGAGAAGAAAAACCGTATAATAAACTAAGCATTGCAGCGACAAAAAGCATACGTTTTCAATATAATAATTCTCACTCTACTCGTTCCGGCAATTCACTAATTGCGACACGAATAACTAGGTCGGCGACACTATGAAAAAAGATGGTACCCGTCCACCGGGTAGATGGGTATGTATATTCTCTAAGATATGATCTGTAACCGATCACGAGAATGAATATGCCTACGCAGAACGGCCAATTTTTCGTCAAATATGGAGCTATAGTGGCCGTTCCCATCTACACCGTGAACGAT
>JAFEDN010000093.1 GCA_018241585.1 Pseudomonadota bacterium
ACTCCTCAACCAATTGTTTGTGGTGCGCCTAACGTCCGTGCTGGTTTAAAAGTAGCGGTAGCGTTACCTGGAGCAGTTCTTCCAGGCGGCCTTGAAATTAAAGAGGCGGTGTTAAGAGGACAAACTTCTTGTGGAATGATTTGCTCATCTCAGGAATTGGGTATGGGTGGAAACCAAGAACAAGGTATTCTGGAATTAGCCCAAGATGCACCTGTAGGTATGGACTTACGTGAGTATTTACAACTGAACGACCAAATTGTCGATATCGCAATAACAGCCAACAGGGGAGACTGCTTAAGTATCAAAGGCTTAGCAAGGGAAACTGCAGCATTACTTAAACTCGGTAACCGCCCTTTAAACATTGATAAAATCCCTGCCAAAATTCCAGATGTTTTAAAAATCGAAATAATTGCTCCTAAGCGATGCTCAAGGTATCAAGGTAGAGTGATTCGAAATATAAAAACCGCTGTTCAGTCTCCTGTTTGGTTGCAAGAGCGGCTGCGTCGAGCGGGGTTACGCAGTATCCATCCGGTAGTTGATGTTACCAACTATGTGATGCTCGAATTGGGTCAACCTTTGCACGCCTTTGACTTACGAGCCATTGATGAGCAAATTGTAGTCCGAACGGCTCAGCCGGGAGAAAAATTACAATTATTGGACGGCCGGAATTTATTACTTGATGCTGAAGATTTAGTGGTTGCTGATGTCCACAAACCATTAGCTTTGGCCGGAATCATGGGAGGGCAGGATTCAGGTGTGGTCAGTGAAACTAAGGATTTATTCCTTGAAAGCGCCTTTTTCCAGGCTATTCCTTTGAGCTTGACTGCTCGCCGATACGGTTTGCAAAGCGATTCTGCATATCGTTATTCCAGAGGAGTCGATTTTGAGTTGCCGTCTCAGGCTATTGAAAGGGCTACTCAATTGTTGGTAGCTATTGTGGGAGGCGAGCCGGGTCCTGTTATTGATAAAACAGATTTCAATGATTTGCCTAAACCGGCATCCATCCTTCTTCGAAAATCTCAAATTGCCCGTTTATTAGGTATTGAAATTCCCGATGGCGAAGTTAAACAAAATTTAGAGTCCCTCGGAATGCAGGTGCAATCCATTCCCGAAGGATGGGCAGTCCTTGCGCCCAGTTACCGTTATGATATCCATTTAGAAGTCGATTTAATCGAAGAGTTAGGCCGTCTCCATGGTTATCATCAAATTGCTCCTCAACCGATGGGGTTTTTAACTCAGTCCGTCATTCAGAAATCTAAAATACCACCCTCACGTTGGTTAAATTTATTAGTTGATCGCGGTTACGGTGAAGCCATTACTTATAGTTTTATTAGTCCACATTGGCAGAAATTATTAGACCCGGTACACACACCATTAATTTTATCTAATCCTATTTCGGCTGAACTAAGCGTCATGCGTACCAGTTTATGGCCAGGGTTACTGCAAGCGCTTCAATATAATCAAAACCGCCAGGCGTCGAGAGTCAAATTGTTTGAATATGGGTTAAATTTTATCCATGACCGTAATCAAATTCATCAGGTTCCAGCACTAGGCGGCGTCGCTAGTGGATTAGCTTATCCAGAGCAATGGGCAACGGAGGCTAGGCCGCTGGATTTTTTTGATATCAAAAGCGATGTCGAAGCCTTATTACAATTAACCCATCTAAAATTATCTGTTACTTGGCAGCCTAATCCACACCCCGCCTTACATCCTGGACAGGCTGCGGAAATTTTATATAAAAACGAGCGGATAGGTTGGGTTGGAGCTTTACACCCTGCATTAATACCACAGCTAAATCTCAATGGACCGGTCTACCTTTTTGAGCTAAAGCTTGATATGATAAATTCATCGCAATTGAATGAATTTAAAAATATTTCAAAATTTCCTGGCGTCAGAAGGGATATTGCCATTACTTTATCAAAAACCGTCCCTGCTGATGCAATTATAAAATTCATTCGAATAGCCTCTGGAAAATTATTAAATAATGTGCAAATATTTGATGTCTATCAAGGACAAAATATCGAAGAGGGGCAGAAAAGTATTGCGTTGAGCCTGATTTTTCAGGATGTTGCTAAGACCTTGAAGGATTCTGAAATACAAGCCTTAGTAGACGATATTGTTAAAGGGCTTGCTCATGAATTTAGTGCTAAGCTGAGGGTATAATTATGGTGGCGCTGACCAAAGCTGATTTGGCGGAACATTTATTCAATGTCATGGGTTTGAATAAACGTGAAGCCAAAGAATTGATCGAATTATTTTTTGAAGAGATCCGTGAAGCATTAGAACATGGCTCCTCCGTAAAATTGTCTGGTTTCGGGAATTTTAATTTAAGGGATAAAAAGCAGCGGCCAGGAAGAAATCCTAAAACTGGCGAAGAGATCCCCATTACAGCGCGTCGAGTAGTAACATTTCATGCGGGTCATAAACTTCGTTCAAAGGTAGAATATTATGCTGGCTCAGAAGCGCAAGACGAATCTGACCAAAAGTGAGCAATTGCCACCAATTCCCGACAAATTATATTTTACCATTGGTGAAGTGGCTGGTTTGTGTCAACTGAAACCTCACGTTTTACGCTATTGGGAACAAGAGTTTAATCAGTTAAGCCCTTCTAAAAGACGGGGCAACCGTCGTTATTATCAACGTGCAGAAGTTTTTTTGGTTCGCCGGATCAGAGAACTTTTGTATGAAAGAGGTTTTACTATTGAAGGGGCGCGTCAGGCTTTATTAGAATCTTCCAAGACGCAGGGGCAACATCAATTGACCCAAACGCAGTCGGCTATTCGTCATGCGGTCATGGAGCTTGATAAAATTGCTAACGAATTAGATTCATTTTAGGTTATATTGTCATTTTCGGGGCGTGGCGCAGCCTGGTAGCGCGCTTGCTTGGGGTGCAAGAGGTCGCAGGTTCAAATCCTGTCGTCCCGATTCTGTTATCGCTGTTTGGTTTGGATTTGCTGGTTTCGGATGGATTAGAGGGGAGATTGCTTCACTGCTTTCTCTTGAATCGGGTTTCTGTTTCTATAAAAATCTCAGCGGAGCTGACATTTTTAATGAAGGGGAAGATCGCTCCGCTCTTCTCCCCCCTTGCGATCCCCTCATCGGGTAAGGAGCCGCTTCTCAGAAGTGGCGATTGAGCTTGATTATTGCTGCGATCATGTTAAATTAACCTCGAATATTTAATTGGAGAATTGCTTGAATAAGAAATTGTTGGACATACTAGCCTGCCCGCTTTGTAAGAACAGGTTAATATACGATCCAAAACAACAAGAATTAATATGCCGTCTTGATAAATTAGCTTATCCCATTCGTGAGGATATCCCCATTATGCTGGTGGATGAAGCAAGACGTTTAACTGAACAGGAGACGGTCTGATGGAATTTCGTGTTATTATTCCCGCAAGATATGATTCTAGCCGATTGCCCGGAAAAGTATTAGCCGATATCAACGGTAAACCTATGCTCCAACACGTTTTTCAAAGAGCGATGGAAAGTGGGGCGGATAGTGTGGTGATTGCGACCGATAGTCCAAAGGTTAGCAAAGTCGCCCAAAGTTTCGGGGCAAAAGTCTGCATGACATCCTCAGATCATCAATCCGGAACAGAACGGATCGCAGAAGCAGCATTGACTCTTGATTATGCGCCGGATGAAATTGTAGTCAATGTTCAGGCGGATCAACCATTTATTTTACCGCAAGCTATTAGGCAAGTGGCAGAGGACCTGGAAAAACACGATAACGTTAAAATCAGTTCTATTTGCGAAAAAATTACTGAGGCGGAAGATTTGTTTAATCCTTCTGTAGTTAAAGTCGTACTCAATTGGCGAAATTATGCGGTTTATTTTAGCCGCGCACCTATTCCCTGGGATGCAGCTCAATTTAAAGATTGGCAGAATAATCTTGCTAATGTTGCACCTTGCGAATTGCATTACCGTCATATAGGTTTATACGCTTATCGAGTGGGTTTTCTGCAAGAATATATTGAATGGCCGGCTTCGCCTTTAGAACAATTGGAATCTTTGGAACAACTCAGAATATTATGGAATGGCAGCCGGATGCACATGGTCATTTCCAAAGAACATATTCCACCTGAAGTCAATGTTCCTGAAGATTTAGAAAAAATTAAAGAATATTATCGCTGAACTGTCTAAAATTACGGTATTCACAGAATAATTTTTTGCATTATAGTGTTGCTATGTTAATTTTTAAGAAATACTATATATGCAACAAGGAAATGCTTTGTATATTTTACAATCTGAATTGATTGATAAAAAGGTGGAAATTTCAGTGAATAACAATTTAGCTGCAGTGAATAGCACGCTATTAAGACTGGGCGAGCAAATAACTGATTTGCGTTATGAAATGCTTAGGGAAATGGGGTATCTATGGGAAGAGATACATAAAATCGAGATACGTTTGACCGTTGTTGAAACCCATTTAGGAATTCGTCTGCAAAATCAAGCGGATTTACGCCACCGCTTTTTAGATTTCAGTTTTAAGCTAGGCTGGGTTGCTCTTTTTGCAATTTTGACCACGGCATTTACCCTTTTCAGTAAAATGATCCATTAAGTATAAGGAGTATACGTGCCTTATTCTATTCCAAATTTTATAAATGGCGCGCCAATTTATTCTAATCACGCTGATCAACAGAATGTGTTTAATCCGGCCACTGGCCAAATAATCGCAACGGTTAACTTTGCATCTGGTCATGAGATAAATGAGGCGCTCGCTGCGGCCTCTATGGCTTTCCCTTCCTGGTCAACCACTCCTCCGATACAACGGGCTCGAATTTTATTTAGATTTAGAGAATTATTAGAAAGTCATCTTGCTGAGTTAGCAGAAATCATTACCCGAGAACATGGCAAAATACTAGAAGATGCCAAGGGCTCTGTTCTTCGAGCCATCGAATTAGTGGAGTTTTTTTGTGGGGTTCCTCATTTATTGAAAGGTGATTTTTCTCAGAATGTCAGTTCAGAAATTGATAGCTATTCACTTCGTCAAGCACTTGGAGTTTGTGTGGGGATTAGTCCTTTCAATTTCCCAGTAATGGTTCCTATTTGGATGATGATCCCAGCGATCGCTTGCGGCAACACCTTTATACTAAAACCATCAGAGCAAGACCCTTCTGCCCCTGTCAAAATTATGGAATTATTAAAAGCCGCCGGATTACCGGATGGTGTTGCTAATCTGGTGCAAGGTGATAAATCTACTGTAGAAACTTTGATAAAGCATCCTCTGGTGGCTGCAGTCAGTTGTGTTGGCTCGACCCCTGTGGCAGAGTCTATTTATCATACCGCTATAGCCCATGGCAAAAGAGCACAAACTTTCGGAGGAGCCAAAAATCACTGTATTGTCATGCCTGACGCTGACTTGGCATTAACCGCTAAAGCCATTGCAGCTTCTGCTTATGGTGCAGCAGGTGAGAGATGCATGGCCATTTCTGCAGTGGCGGCAATGAATCCCATTGCTGATCAGCTAATCTCGCTGTTGAAACAAGAAATTACTGGAATTGTTGTAGGGCCAGGCCAGGATTCCAAGTCTCATATGGGACCTTTGGTAACTTCTCAACATCGGCAACGTGTATTAGATTATATCGATACCGGAGTAAAGGAAGGGGCTAATCTTATTGTTGATGGACGTAATTTAAAAATAAAGGATTACCCAAATGGTTTTTTCCTGGGTCCGAGTTTATTTGATCATGTGAATGAACAAATGAGAATTTACCGTGAAGAAATCTTTGGCCCAGTATTAGTGGTATTAAGAGCCGAAGATTTTGCTAAGGCTATTGAGCTAGTCAATAAACATGAATATGGAAACGGTGTGGCTATTTTTACCCGCGACGGCGGGGTAGCTCGCAATTTTGCTGCTGCTGTAAAAGTAGGTATGGTCGGAATTAATGTTCCGATTCCGGTCCCAGCAGCGTTCCATGGTTTTGGAGGCTGGAAGAGATCGTGGTTTGGCGATACGCGAATGCATTTGGACAGCATTCATTTCTATACACAATCCAAAAGCGTGGTGGTTCGCTGGCCCAACATGGCCAATTATCTTGATTATTTCTCTAGTGTTTAAAATATTTGGAGCCAAATGAAGAGAATCGCTTTTATAGGTTTAGGTAAAATGGGTGCGCCAATGGTGCAGAATCTATTAAAGCACGGCTATTTAGTCACTGTTTTTGATATCGTTCCTGCTGCGATTAAATCGTGTGTTGATCAAGGTGCTCAATCTGCAAATTCACCTCAAGAAGCAGTTCAAAATGCTGAGGCGGTGTGGACCATGCTGCAAACCGGTGAACAAGTGAAAGGAGTTTGTTTAGGTGAAAATGGTATTTTCCAAAAATTATCTTCTAATACACTTTATATTGACAGTTCTTCAATTGACATTGAATCTACTCGTTGCTTACATCAGCAAGCCGCTCAAAATAATATTGCCATGTTGGATGCGCCTGTTTCAGGTGGAGTTAAAGGGGCAACAGATGCAACCTTAACGATTATGGTGGGAGGATCACCAGAAAATTTTGAACGAGCTAAGCTGCTTTTAAACGCAGTCGGCAAAAATGTTTATTACGCAGGCGCTTTGGGCAACGGTCAAGCCGCGAAAATCTGCAACAACATGATATTGGGTATTAATATGATTGCAGTGAGTGAAGCTTTTACGCTGGCAGAAAAGCTCGGTTTAGACCCAAAAACATTTTTCGAAATTAGCTCACACGCTTCAGGAGCATGTTGGGCTATGATCCATTACAATCCGGTACCGGGGGTCATTGAAAACGTTCCGGCCAACAACCGGTATCAACCCGGATTTACCGCGGCGATGATGCTTAAAGATTTAAAATTAAGTCAAGAAGCGGCTAAATTAGCTCATGTGGCGACTCAAATGGGTGCTAAAGCGACCGAATTATATCAACAATGGATTGACCATAATTACGGTCAGCTTGATTTTTCGTCCATAATTCAAATGCTGCAAGACTCCTAGCTCTGTTCATCTTTATAAAACTCTTTGCCAGTATCGTTTAGAGTCAATGCTTCATTTTGTTCTAATTCTACCTTTTCTATTTTGTTAAATCGGCTGGTAATTTTTTTAGAAGATTGATGGACTTGCTCAACATCTTGTTGAGCTTGTTGAATATGTTTTGCCAAATGATCCATACGATCCTCAAAACGTGAAAAATCTTTACTAAGCGCCGCTAAATGCTGCTGAATCAAATGCACTTGCTTTCGGGTGGCCGCATCTTTAAGCACCGCCCGGGCAGTAGTTAAAACCGCCATCATAGTGGTTGGTGAAACCAGCCAAACTTTTTTACGATAAGCTAATTCCACCAAATCAGGATAGTTAGCATGAATCTCAGCAAAAAT
>JAFEDN010000094.1 GCA_018241585.1 Pseudomonadota bacterium
CGAGTATTACCGGGCCATATTATTAAAGAAATTATTGAAAATGATCGTATTGTTGGTGGTCTCGATGCTGCTTCTGCGCAACGGGCTAAAGAATTTTATCAATTGTTTGTAACAGGGAACATTTTGGTCACTAATGCCAGAACCGCAGAAATGTCAAAACTAGTAGAGAATGCCTATCGGGATGTTAATATTGCTTTTGCTAATGAATTGTCGTTAATTTGTGAAGATTTAAATATCAATGTTTGGGAATTAATCGCACTGGCTAATCATCATCCACGTGTCAATATTTTAAAACCTGGCCCAGGAGTTGGTGGTCATTGTATTGCTGTGGACCCCTGGTTTATTGTCCATGCAGCACCGGAAAAGGCTAGGCTAATAAAATGTGCCCGTGAAATTAATAACTATAAACCCCAACATGTGGTTGCCAAAATTTCGGATCTGGCTCAAAGATTTAAAAAGCCCAAAATAGGCTGTTTGGGTTTAGCTTTTAAACCCAATATAGATGATTTACGAGAAAGTCCTTCATTATTGATCACCGAGCAATTGCTAGCAAAAAATATGGGCGAGCTTTATATTGTGGAACCGCATATCAACAAACTGCCGCTCAGTTTGAATTCTCCTAACGCGCAATTAGTTTCATTAAATGATTGCTTGGAACAATCTGATATAGTGGTATTACTAGTAGATCATCAGCAATTTCAAACAATTAAGCCTAATAATTGGTCTGAAAAAATATTTATCGATACTCGAGGCTTATGGCATGAAACAAGTATTAATTAGACAAGGTAAAGTTGTATTGGAGGAAGTGCCTGCGCCGCAATGTCAGGCGGGGCATATATTGGTGTCTGTTAGCTACTCTTGCATTTCAGCGGGGACAGAAGCTAGCCGGATTAAAACCAGCGGCACTCCCATTTGGCAAAGAGCCTTCCAACATAAGCAACAGGTGGGCGATGTACTGCAGTTGGTCAATACCATAGGATTATCTCGTACTTATAATTTAATCAATGAAAAATTAAAAGGAGAAAAAGCCGCCGGTTATTCTGCCTCAGGTCAGGTGATTGCGGTTGGCAGCGGCATTAAAGGTTTTAAAGTAGGTGATAGAGTCGCTTGTGCAGGCGCGCAATTTGCCTATCATGCAGAAATTATTACGGTTCCAGAAAACTTAGCTGTATTGATTCCGGATCAGGTAACAGAACCTCAAGCCGCGACGGTTACCTTAGGAGCGATTGCGCTGCAAGGAATCCGCCGGGCTATGCCTACTTTAGGCGAAACCTTTGTGGTGATTGGTTTAGGCATTTTAGGTCAATTAACTTCGCAGATATTACAAGCCAATGGTTGCCGGGTTATCGGTATTGATCTTGATACTCAACGCTTAGACCTTGCTACCCAATTAGGTACTGAAAATACCTTGCTGAGTGATGCTGAAAATAATGTGCCCGCGGTATACCGATTGACCGGGGGAGTTGGCGCTGATGGTGTGATCATTACCGCAGCAACCAGCTCTGATGATGTGGTTGCTAATGCCTTCAAAATGTGCCGGAAAAAAGGCCGAGTAGTCTTAGTGGGAGATGTTGGTCTTAATTTGCAGCGAAAAGATTTCTATGAAAAGGAACTGGATTTTTATATCTCATGTTCATATGGTCCTGGGCGGTATGATCAACGTTATGAAGAGCAGGGCTTAGATTATCCGATCGGTTATGTGCGCTGGACCGAAAATCGCAACATGGCCGAATACCTGCGGCTAATTCAACAAGGCAAAATTAATGTGACTGCGTTAATCAGCAATACTTTTCCAGTGGAACAAGCAGATCAAGCTTATCAAAATTTGAGTTTGCTGACATTGCTGCAATATGCTCAATCTAATTTGCCAAGAAAAATTTCTAAGGTTATCAATCCCAAGTCTACCGTTTATGCCAAAAATAAAATTCGTTTAGCAGTAGCAGGAGCCGGGGGTTTTGCTAAGCAAATGCATTTGCCTAATATTGCGCAATTAAATAACCTTTATCATTTGCAAGCAATCATGAGCCGTTCCGGTCACAATGCCAAATCCATGGCCAATAAATTTTCAGCTAATTATGCTACAACTGATTATCAACAATTATTAGAGGATCCAGAGATCGATGCAATCCTAATTGCGACACGTCATTATCTTCATGCTGAATTAGTTTTACGTGCGCTCTACGCTGGTAAAAATGTACTGGTAGAAAAACCTCTAGCATTAGCTCCATCAGAATTGGAAAAAATTATTAAGTTTTATCAAACTTCTGTTGAAGCTCCAAAACCTCTTCTTTTAACCGGCTTTAATCGACGATTTTCCATGTATGCTCAAGAAATTAAAAAAGTAATTGCCGATAGAACTGGACCGTTAATCATCAATTATCGAATGAATGCCGGATATCTTCCTTCCGATCATTGGGTTCAAACAGCGGAAGGAGGGGGACGTAATATTGGAGAAGCCTGCCATATTTATGATTTATTTACTTTTTTTACTAACAGCAAAATCACTACCGTGAACACCCAGGCGATTTCCTCTAAAAATGAATATTATTCTTCAGGAGATAATTTTATCACCATGATGCATTTTGAGGATGGGTCTGTAGCCAATTTGATTTATACCGCACTTGGCAATAAAAAATATCCTAAGGAGCAAATGGAAATTTTTTTTGATGGTGTAGTGATTTCGATGAATGATTATCAAGCGCTTCAAGTCATTGGCAAAAAGGCCAAAGCCATAAAAACCAATATTGCTGAAAAAGGCCAATTGGAGGAATTGAAAGCTTTTGCAGCAGCATTATTCAATGGAACCGAATGGCCAATTCCATTTTGGCAGCAAATTCAAGCTACTGAAATCAGTTTTGCCGTAGAAAAGGAACTAAGAGTTTTGGGGAAATAGTATGTGTGGAATTGTTGGGGCACTTTCCTGGGGAAACTTTCCCATTACTGAACAATATATTGAGACCATGCGCGATACCATGGAGCATCGTGGCCCTGATGGCTTTGGTCATTGGATTAGTCCTGAAAAAAATCTCGGTTTAGGCCATCGCCGATTATCAATAATTGATTTGTCAGCAGCAGCTAATCAGCCGATGTCGACCCTCGATGGAGACTTATGGTTGGTTTTTAATGGCGAAATTTATAATCATGCTGAGATTCGCAATGAATTAAAGGCATTAGGATATTTCCATTGGAAAACCGATCATTCAGATACTGAAACCATTCTTTATGCCTTTCGAGCATGGGGTATAGAATGCCTGCACAAATTTCGTGGGATGTTTGCTTTTGCCTTGTGGGATAATACTCAAAAAGAATTATGGCTGGTCAGAGACCGTATTGGTATTAAACCTTTATATTATTCAATTCATAATAACAGAATTGTTTTTGCTTCAGAAATAAAAGCTTTACTGAAAGACCCGCAGCAAGCCCGCGCGCTCAATGAAGATGCTTTGTTTCATTATTTATCTTTCCTGGTCAGTCCTGCGCCTGAAACTTTATTTTCAGGTATCTATAAATTAGCTCCCGGCTCATGGTTAAAAGTAAATCATCAAGGGAAAATAATAGAACGTAAATATTGGGAAGTGTGGGAACATGTTAAACCATTAGTTAATGAAACTGAGGAACAAATTGCTGAATTATTGTTATCCGAGTTGAGAACAGCGGTAAAACTGCGCAAAATAAGCGATGTTCCAGTCGGTGTATTTTTATCCGGCGGTATTGATTCTAGCACCAATGCAGCCTTATTTTCTGAAGGCGAATCAAACAAAGTTAAAACCTTTACAATTGGTTACCAAGGAGAAAATAAAGCCTATAAAAACGAAGATGCTTTTGCCAGATTGATGTCCAAAAAAGTGGATTCGATTCACTATGAAAAATTTCTAACTGTAGAAGATCTATTAGATTTTTTACCTAAGATGGTAAAATTGCAAGATGAACCATTGGCTGACCCGGTCTGTATTCCGGTTTATTATGTTTCTAAGATGGCTCGTGACAATGGCATCACGGTTGCTCAAGTCGGAGAAGGTTCGGATGAGCTTTTTTGGGGCTATCAAACTTGGAAAATAATGTATAATTTGCAACGTTATAGTAATGTTCCAGGTTTATATCCAATTAAAAAATTAGCGTTAAAGTTATTTAATCTTTTCGGCAAAGAAGATGGGCTTAAATATGAATTTCTTCGAAGAAGCAGCGAAAATCAGCCGGTGTTTTGGAGTGGTTCTGAAGCTTTTACTCAAAATCAAAAAATAAAACTGCTCGCTCCTCGTCTAAAAAAAAGGTTCATCCGACGAACTTCTTGGGAAGTTATCGAGCCGGTATGGAATCGTTTTCAAAATAAGGCTTGGGAAAAGTCGATCCTGCATTGGATGAGTTACCAAGATCTGAATCTTCGTTTGCCTGAATTGTTACTGATGCGAGTGGATAAAATGAGTATGGGAGTCAGTTTGGAAGGAAGGGTTCCATTCTTAGATCATAAATTTGTAGAGATGGCTTTAGCAATCCCATCAAAAATAAAAACTCACAATCAACAATTAAAATATATTTTGAAAAAGACCGTACGTGGAGTGATTCCTGATGAGTTGATCGATAGGCCAAAACAAGGCTTTGGCGTTCCGATTAGCGATTATTTCATTACTAAATTGGGTACAATAATAGAGAACGAGTTGAAGGCATTTTGTAATCAAACCGACATCTTAGATTATAATGCGGTTTCCAGTCATTTTAATACCAATAAAATTTGGACCTTATTTAATTTTGCATTGTGGTGGAAGGAGTATGTGGCAGCTTAACCTTTGATTTAAAGGCGGCTGCAAAAAGACTTGCACTACCCCATAAAAGTGAGATAGTAAAAATTGCCCAAAAAATTCCGAAGCTACTGATAAAAGCGGCTTGCAGTGAGATTTGGGTAAGATAATACAGAAACACTAAGCATTGAATAAATAAAGTGTACCGGAACACGCTATGGTGTTTTTTTAGTATTTTACTGATTAAAAAAATAAAAATGCCAATGGCAAACATAGTAAAAAAAGCAAAACCCAACCCGCCTTGTGTGTATGACATGAGTGGAGCAGCGCCAGTGACACTACCAATTACCCATTCAATACTGGGGTGCATGTAAGTAAAAACGATGGTATTTTCGTGGGGCGCGTGGGTAATTCCTGGAATGTATATGCCTGAAAAGGGGATTATTTTAGGATAAAGAAAATAAAAGAAAGGGAAACTACTAGAAAGTCTAAAAATCATTAGAATAAAACTATCCAACCAATGCCAATTTCCTAAAACCAGTGATTGATAAATGGTAATAATAGCTAAAACTAGCCCCAAGATCAGAATCAGAAAAGAAAAAGAACGAAAAATTTTCAAGGTGTAACAGCCAATGATCAGAGAAACTAGGTAAATTAACAAAACTCCTTTCATAACAATCATAATGTAAAGCAAGAAAATTAAACCAGCTAAGAAAATAAAAGAAAATCCCCACAATATTGAGCGAGATGTTACCCATTGATACAGAGCCACGTGTGAAAAAACCGGAAGAGCAAAATAAGCTAATCCGTAAAAGGCAGGGCTAAATTGGTTAAATAATTGATAGCGAAATAGAATTGACGATTGATAATCTAGGTGGCTGATTAATTTGTAGAATCCGGCATTCCAAATAAAATACATATTGGCACTAAAATATAAAACAAAAGGTAAACAAACCAACCAGAAGGCAATAATACTGATCGATTGATCCAGCCAACTCATTTTGAATAACGTGTGGTTCGAGCATAGTCTATTAAAGAATAAAATGATCCAAAAAGGGATCAGCAGCGAGCCATAAGCCAAGGTCCAGTAACCGCTGTCAAACTGTGCAGGTAGTAAAGAGGTATTAATATAAAATTTATTTAAGATCGATAATGGAAAGCTTTTATCAAATAAACCGCCGATCAAGGTTGCGCCGATTAATGTAGTAGCTATATATGAACCAGCGTAACTCCAAAAAGAGACTTTTAGACTAAATGAAAAATTCTTCCATTCAAAAGCAAATACAATTAAGGTTGCAAAAAAGAATAAGGCTACAAGTAATATGCTCATATCAATTGATTATAAGCGTTCATGGGGTAGATGGGAACGGTCACTATTGCTCGATACTTGATGGAAAATCGACCTCAAAAAGTTCATAACACTGAAGCAAAATTGGACGTTCTGGATATGCATATTCAATCTCTCATGTGCACTTAAAATGATTAAGTTTATCCAAAATTTTTGCTACATGCAGTGACCAGGTATATTTAGTCATCACCTCTTTTTGAGCATTTTCAGCTAATTTCATGCGCCAAGAGGGCGATGCAATCAAAAATAAAATACTAGCCACCAGCTGTTCAATATTCCCAGGCTCAGTAAGAATACCTAATTCGGATGAATTAAGCCGTGGAGCAGATTCAGGTAGCTGATTTGCCTTCAAACTATCAGCTAAAACTTGACCTATTTGTTCTAAATCTGAAGCGATGATCGGTTTTGCCATAGCCATATATTCAAACAATTTAGTAGGAGACCCAAAGAAACGGCTGCCATCAGGGTTTTTAACTTGTGGTGATAGAAATATATCTGATATTGCTAAATATAATGGCGCAGAAGCTTGGGGTATTAAGCCGGTAAAGATAATATTGGTTTGATAGCTTGGATTTGATAATAGCCTGCGTACTAAAGGCTCCTGATTGCCATTACCGATTAATAAAAAAAATACTTTATTTTGAATCATAAATTCATGATAGTGATCGAATAGCTGGGCAATAGCCATTGCCATGATATCCACTCCATGCCACATGCCAAACGTACCAATAAAAGTAATCACTAAAGCCGATTCAGGAATATTTAATTGTTGGCGCAATTTGAATTTTTCCTGGGCAGAAAATCGATTTGGATTAAATATTTGGGGATCAATACAGTTAGGATAAAACAGGATTTTTTCTTGAGGAATCCCGGTCTCTAGTAAGATTTCTTGAGCTACTTCGGAAATGGTTACCACCAAATTAGCATGATTAAGGCAAACTTGCTCGCAGTTTAATGCTAAATTTCGAAATTTAATTTTGTTGCGCTTGCCTTCCCATTGTTCGGCACACCAAACTAAAGGACCATTATATTCCATTACTAGAGGCAGATTAAATAAACGTGACAACTTTACTCCGGCGTAATTTTTCATCGACATTCTTTGATAGATAAATCGATATTTATTGGCATTATTCTTGGCGATTTGATTGACCATGAGATTATTAACTCTAAAACGATTAAACTCAACCGGATAAATA
>JAFEDN010000095.1 GCA_018241585.1 Pseudomonadota bacterium
TTGCTCGCGTATCTGTTGGTTCCAATCGGTCTCTTGTTCTTGTTGGGTGACTTCCTGCCGCTTTTGTTCCTTCAACGCCAATCGTTTTTCCTGGGAGAGCTCCACTTGTTGTTGGATCAGCAGAGCGCTCCGATGTTGAGTTTCACTTAATGCAGTTTGCAGTTGTGTGCTTTCATCCGCTAATTGTTTCCATTCTATGGTTTTGGTATTCAACAATTGTTCGCATGTTGTTTTTTCCTGTGCCTGTTTTTCTAGCTGTTTGCTCAATTTTTTGTTCTTTTTGACAAGAGCCTGGCGCTGTTTTTTCGCTGTCTGCTGAGCTGCTTGTATTTGCCGGCGAAGCTTTTGGTTGTCCTCTGCCAGATGATTATCTTCTTTTTTATTTACCATTTTAGGCAATGATCTTGGAAGTCTCTTTGGCAAAGCAGGTGGTTTCACAAATTTACTTTCGATCAACGGCACAGATGGATTTCCTTTCATTCTTGAGTGAGATTTTTTAAAAGAGGCGATCATGATTTGACAGGCTAACACCTGCGGTCCAGCCGTATCCGGCACAAATTTTTCCGCTGTTTTAACCAATTGAACTAGCCAGGGATAATTCTGCTGGTCAAACTTTTGCAAAATATCAATGATCATGGTTAACACGTTCAAACACTCCTTTTCTTGAGGCGGGTAGGCGTGTTTATTTGTTGCGGCTTGTAATCGGGTCAATAATTTTTCGATGCGATGATGATAAAGATCAGCGGTTTCTGGCGTATATAAGGTGGTTTTAAAGTGATATAGGATAATAGCGATCGTACGCACTACTAGATTACTGTGCATTTCGGCTGAACACGAACCCGGCGACGATGCTGATGCTGGAGTACTTTCATAAATATCAGCAATTGTTTGTACGAGATCGCTAACCCATTCTAACATTTTATTGCACTGATCCGCTGTTAACGACGGATCGTCAATCCAAGACAATCCATTGTTACAGAGTGAATCTAACACTTGGATTTGCTGATACCGATCCGAAATTTTATCGCAGTGAAAAGCCAGGGTAGCATTACCATGAGCTACAATATCGTCAATATTGTAGCGCTGTTGCGTCATGTAGCAGAGCACTCGATAATATTTCGAGTGGAACTGCGCGTAAATTAAATCGGAATGATGGTTATTTCCAGCCAATATCTGATCAATCAAATCCAAGAGTTGCTTTTCCTGTTGAAAAATGTCGGGGCTGGGTGCTTTTACAATTGTATGAGCGACTCTTTTCAATAAAAACTTGACCACTACCAGCATATCCTCTACTTTGCAGAGAGAGGATTTTTCCAACCAGAATTCACAAACTTTCTTGACTGCCTGTACGGCTTCCTCGATGAGCTCTTTTTGTTCCACCGGCTCGGTCAGTGATTGTTGCTTAAGGGTCTTTTCTGATCCCGCTTTTGGTCTCGCAACGGGATCGATTTGCTCGATTACTTTTAATACTTGTGGAGCTAATTCCGCTAAATGAGTCGTTTTTATTTTGGGAACTGTTCTATCTAGAACATATTTTTGCACAGAGGTTTGCTCGATGATTCTGAGTAGCGCCGGTGGGGATTGTTCCTGGATGGAAAGCTTTTCTTCAACTGACTGTTCAAATGCGATGATAGCAGCTCGATACGCGAGTACCGCTGGACTGGCTACATCCGGCGCAAAATCTCTTGCTATGGTTGTCAACGATTTGCGCAGCAAAACGTCCTCTAGTTTCAGTGATTGCAAAAAATTAACCAGCAGTTCTAAAATCAATTGGCAGTCTGATTCAGGTGGTGATAGCCGCTGATAGCGGCTCAGAAACACTTGTAATCGTACCAGCAGATTTTCCATACGCATTTGATAACTTTTGGCTTTTTCTGGTGCTAGACTCAATTCAATAAAATGGCGCAAAACTAAACTCAGCGAATGCAACATTAAATTGCCATAAGTCAAACTTCGATCCCACCCGGGTAAATCCTCAGAAGCTGGAACGCTATCATAAATGTCCATCGTCTTATGCATGAGTTGAGTAGCTATTTCGGAAATTTTATCCTGATCTTTGCCCTTTAAGTCCGATTGATTGATTAAGGTTGCGCAGCCGATACTGAGATTATCCAACATCTTAATTTGCCGGCAACGCTCGATGGGTTGGTCACTTTGGAACGTTAATATCGTGTTTAAATGAGCTATCATCGTGTTAACTTGGTTTTTTTGTTGTGTGATATAGACGAGTGCACGATAATAATTTGACTTTAATTTTATGGGCACTAAATCCGGATGACCGCCGCCACATTCTAAAAAATCATCCACTAAATTCAACAACCGCTGTTCCTCTTGGAAAATCTGTTCATTAGTTATCTGCTGAGTGATGATATGTGAAATCAGGAGGAGAAAAAAATCCGCCACGGTCACCAAATCCGCCGCTTGCACTGATTTTAATTCCATTGTCCAGGTTTCGCAGGTTTGCCGGGCTTTTTGTAGAGCAAGCCAAATGGATTCGGTCGACGATTTATCTTGCTTCATTTCAGTCTCAATCATCTTTATCGTTTCCAGCGCCATTGTTGTCAAGGTATATAAACGATTTGTTTTCATACTAACTCCTTATTTTTTTCTTACGATAGTATATATCGACATTCTCTTCCATCAAAGGCAAAATTGCTGAACACGTCAACGCGGCCGTTTTTGTTAAATTATTAACAAGAGAGTATGAAGTGTTAAATTTAAACTAGCACAAAAATAAAACATATCATGAAATCGTCAATATCATGCACATCACCATCTGAACGAGAACCTTAAGAGACGACCATGCACTATTACTTAATTCAAGTGTTGATGTTAGCTAAACTTTTAAGTAAGCTTTTTAAGTAAAGGAGTTGCAGGCTTATTCTCTTGTGAGTGGTCAACACTTAGCTACCGTAATAAGTTATAAAATGGAATTAGCAATTTGGTAGATCGGTTCTAATACTTTTTTGCCAACAATGGGGTATCAATAGATAAGATTAAGGAGAGTTTTATGAAATTTTTTAATGTTAAGCTGCCTTCATACAAAATACATACCGACGGTATTTCATTTGATAATTCTTTTTCAATAAGGTTAAGTAATATTCCGAAGAATTTTTCTTTTATGTTGAATACTGCAAATCAATTTTCGATAAAATTAGTGGCAGGATTGTTTGGTTTAATAAAAGTTGTTCAGGCAGATTCCTGTAATTTTCCTTTGGACCCAAGCGCTAAAAATGATTATTTTGATACTCAAAGCGGGGGCAATTTATTGTTGAAACAAATTTTTGGACCTAATCTAGTGTCAGCGTTAGTGAATAGCACTTTAGGGATTAGCAGCTCGTATGAGCAAAATGTGCCGTATAGCAAACGAGATTGTGCTTGTAAAGAATCGTATGGGGATGGATATCCAAGCGTACCCACTACATACCAATCCGTTGAAATTTGGGGTTTTAATGTTACCGATGAATTAGTCGATTCTGTGGTCAATTTTATCAAGCAAACTTATTGTCCATCAAAGAGCGACTGGCTTACAGCAATTGCTGCTATTGGATTAATAATAATTATGTTTGGAGGTGGGTCCTATCTATTAGCAAAATATTTATTTAATCATGAACCTGAATTACAACAGGATCATCAAGTAGCACAAGACCCTCTTTTGTCGCCTCCAGGAGAAATAGTTGGAGGAGTAGCCGGACAATTAGGGGTAGAGTTAGAAGGAATACCAGCCGAGGGGGCGGGGCTGGAGGGAGTTCCAAATGACGGTGGACATGACCCTGAAAATGATGATGGGGGTGAAATCCGAACTCCTCGACACCGGTTATTCTCACCTGCACCTTCATTTCAGTCTTTGCAGTCAAATGGCGAGTTGGAGTTGCAAAGTCCTGGATTGCCGGGGCATACAATTTAAATTTTTAAGTTTGCTATCTGCCCTAAATAAAAATGATGCTTTAGTCATGCCGGGTCTAGTCAGAAACAATGAACGTACCCGGCATGAATTTTGAATTTATTAGCGCGTTAGTTCTTTAAAAAAAATCAAACATTGCGGATTACTGATCGTATCCATTTGGTCTATTGGTTGGTGGTTAATAATTTTTTTAACAACTATTTCCATTAATTTACCGTTAATTGTTCGAGGAAAATCAGGAGCCTCAATTATTTTTGCCGGAACATGATGAGGAGAAAGATTAGTCTTTAAAACGGATTTTATTTGATTTGCCAATTGATTGTTAAACATATGATTAGCCGCCATTTTTACAAATAAAATAATCTTTTCACCATTACTGCTCATCTGTCCCACTGCCAATGCTTCTAATATTTGAGGGAATTTTTCTACTTCTTGATAGATCTCAGCAGTGCCAATACGAACTCCTCCTGGGTTTAGAGTGGCATCGGATCGTCCATAAATAATTAATCCGCCATGTTCAGTTATTTCAGCGTAATCGCCGTGAGTCCAGGTGTTGGGAAATCGGTTAAAATATGCTTGATGATACAATCGACCTTCAAGATCATTCCAGAAATAGATCGGCATAGAAGGAAAAGGTCCCGTGCAAACTAATTCACCTTTCTCTTGAATCACTGATTGGCCTTGCTCATTAAAAATTTGTACATTCATACCTAGACCGATACATTGTAATTCTCCACGATATACCGGTAACATAGGATTACCCAAAGCAAAACAGGAAATGATATCAGTTCCACCCGAAATTGAAGATAAACAAACGTTTTTTTTAATATCTCGATAAACATAATCAAAACTTTCGGGCAATAGTGGCGATGCTGTGGTAAGTATCGTTCGTAAAGATTTTAAATTGTGAGTTCCCATAGGTTTTATACCGAATTTTTCAGTGGCTTCAATAATTTTAGCGCCTACACCAAAAACCGAAATATGGAATTTATCAATCAGATCGAACAATATTTTTTTATTAGGATAGAAGGGGCTGCCATCATAAAGAACCAGGGTTGCTCCTACTGCCAGGCTGCTAATTAACCAATGCCACATCATCCATGCACAGGTAGCATAAAAGAAAATTGTGTCTGCGCTTTTCAAATCAGTATGTAAGCGCAATTCTTTTAAATGTTGTAACAGCGTTCCACCTGCACCATGAACAATACATTTGGGTTTTCCAGTCGTGCCGGAAGAATATAAAATATAAAGTGGATGATTAAAGGGGAATTTTTCAAAGATCGTTATTTTATCTTTAACTTCTAAACAGTTTGACCAGGAAATCATGTTTTCTGGTAAGCTTTTAGTGTTCGATATCAGGATGATTTTTTTTATTGAGGGCAATTGTTTTTGCAGGTTTTGGATAGTGTCCACATGATCAAAAATTTTTCCGCCATAAATATGGCTGTCGGCAGCGAATAAAAATTTAGGTTCAATCTGGCTAAAACGATTTAATAAACCACTTAAACCGAAATCCGGTGAACAAGCAGACCAAACCCCCCCTAATAGAGCTGTGGCTAGCATCGCAATGACCGCTTCAGGGCAGTTTGGCAAACTGGCAGCTACTCGATCTCCTGGTTGTAACCCGGCTTGTTTTAACCAAGCAGCTAAAGCAGAAACTTGCTCATAGAGTTCTTGATAGGAAACGATGCATTGGGCGCCATCTTCTCTATAATAGGCAATGGCGGGGCGTTGATCTTTAAAGCGTAATAGATTCTCTGCAAAATTAAGCTGGGCTAGAGGAAACCACTGATTTTTTGCTATTTGCTCATGACGTGCTAATACTGGTCCCTTAAAATCACCTAAAATTTCCATAAATTCCCAAATTGCTTTCCAAAAAAGCCCGCTATGAGCTATTGACCAGGCATGCAATTCAAAATAATTCTGTAATTGAATATTGTATTTATTATTTATAAATTGTATAAAACAAGACATTTGCGAAGCGTCGGCTTGCTCGGGGGAGGGTTGCCATAATGGCTGATTGTTGTTCATAACATTCATATACTACAATTAATTAAGATTATATGTCATTTAGGAGAGCTATCATGAAGAGGTCTAAGACCACATCCCGGCATAAACATACTCATCACGTAAACCGAATTGCAGATATCTTTAAGGATATTGGCTTATCTGCTCGTGAGGCATTAGGTCATGCCTTAGATGTTGTTGAGAATATCACAAGTACTTTGATGCCTAAAACTACTTCCAAAAAAAGAAGCCGGCCATCAGCTACAAGGCGCGCAAATATTATGAAAACTTCGGCGCGAAACAGACGTAATCTTAAGGCTAAAACTTCCAGAGCCGTCACTAAAGCCAAGAGAACAATGAATTCTACTGCAAGAAAGGCCAAAAGAAGCTTATCTACCCAAGCAAGAAGAATTTCCCGGCCTATGAACAGACGTTCTACTTCAAGAACTGCTTCTGTAACGCGTTCACGTACTCGTGCTCGTTCTCGCCGAAAATAATGTTAAAAGCATTCCCGCTTTTTTGCGGGAATGCTTTCGCTTGTATCTAAATCTTTGCTGTAAAATAATCCTAACCTTTTGGATAGAGCCAGAAATATCATTTTTAAATTTGCCCTCACATCCAGTTTTTTTAAAAGACAATATTAGAAAGAATATAAAGGGATTTGTTACAGCTTGTTAGGAATATCATTCACGACTTTGCCGCTACACTCTATAGAAGTCACTTGAGTCACCTTGGCTTTAATGTTATCTTAGTCAACTTTTAACCTATAGCCTAGATTTTAGGCACGTAGCTCAGTGGTAGAGCATCACCTTGACATGGTGGTGGTCGGTGGTTCGATCCCACTCGTGCCTAATTTTTGAACAATTTGAATTATTGCTCTCAGAATATTTCCCAATTCTAAAACAAGTCTAAAGCTTTTGGACTTTTCAAAATAGGCGGGTCAGAGTAGATATTTCAAATCTATTCAAATACCTCTTCTAAGGTTTTAGCGTCTAAGATTTTTTTGCTCCAGGTGAGCAAAGTATCGTTATCAGCTTGCTTAAGACGAGTCAAATAAGATTCAGGGATGTGGTTAAACCGATGTTTCAATAAAGTAGTCATTACCGCGACTTCACCTTGATGTATGCCTTGATGTTGACCTTCTAATCTAAATTGCTGAGCTAAAGTCATAATTTCATTTCCCAATGCTGGTGATAGATATTCACGGACAGCTTTAATAAATATTTGTTTATCTTCAGTTTCTGTCCCTTCTAAGATGTATTTTAAC
>JAFEDN010000096.1 GCA_018241585.1 Pseudomonadota bacterium
CGAGCCAAAAACTCCACCGTTGGTAATGGTAAAAGTGCCTCCAGTCATATCTTCAATGGTCAATTTATTGTTTTTCACCTTATCACTAAACTGATGAATTTGTTTTTCAATTTCAGCCATACTCAACAGGTCCGCATTGCGCACGATTGGCACTACCAAACCACGCGGCCCTCCTCCAACAGCAATACCAATATCAAAATAGTTGTGATAAATAATGTCGGTACCATCAACAGACGCATTCACTATTGGAAAACGCTTCAAGGCTTCTACAGCAGCTTTGACAAAGAACGACATAAATCCCAAACGAACCTGGTGGGTCTTTTCAAATTTTTCTTGATAAGTTTTACGTAATTCCATTACCGGCTGCATATTCACTTCATTAAAAGTGGTTAGCAATGCTGCTTCGTGCTGAATGGCTACTAATCTTTCGGCAATTCGAGCACGTAAACGAGACATCGGCGCCCGCTTTTCACCCCGTTCGGTTTCTGTTGTGGTTACCGGCGCAGCAGCTTGGGTTTTTTCCGGCTGTGCTGGAGATTGTAAATGTCTTGCAACATCTTCTTTAGTTAAGCGTCCACTTTTGCCCGATGGAGTTATTTTACTGGCATCTAAATTATGTTCCGAAACTAAACGGCGCACGGCTGGACTTAATTCAGGAGTTTCAGTCTTTTCTGTGCTTGTTTGCGGGGCTGGAGTTTTTTCTTCTTTAGTTTTTGCTGCTGCTTTTGCCGCAGGCTGTGCTTCGGCTTCAATCAAAGTTGCCAAGACTGTTCCTGCTTTGACAGTTTTGCCTTCACCAATAATAATTTTACCCATCACCCCCGGAGCCGCTGCCGGAACTTCCAACATGACTTTATCGGTTTCTAAATCGACCAAGTGCTCATCACGTTCTACTCGATCTCCTTCTTTTTTGTACCACTTCGCCACTGTTGCATCGGCAACAGATTCCGGTAAAACTGGAACTTTAATTTCTATAGCCATATAACCTCATGATGAAACTTTTAAATAAGTTAACTCAAAGCCTCTTTTATTAAAGCAGCCTGTTGTTTTTTATGCAGTGCAGAATATCCGCCGGAAGGAGCAGCCATGGCTTCACGACCGGCATAACCAAATTGCGTACCTTCCGGTAAACAAGCTACAAAACGATCATACATAATATACCAAGCGCCTTGGTTTTTAGGTTCTTCCTGACACCAAACAATATTCTTGACCGCTTTATAAGGCGCCAAAGCCGCTTTCAGTTCAAACTCAGGGAAAGGATATAATTGCTCAATGCGGATAATAGCGATATCGTTTTGTTTTTGTTCGCGGCGTTTTTCCAGTAATTCATAATAAACTTTGCCGGAACATAAAATCACTTTCCGGGTTTTCTTAGGGTCAATAGCATCTATTTCAGGTATCACTAATTGCAATTGACCTTTCTCCAAATCGTCTAAAGAAGAAACTGCTAACTTGTGACGCAATAAACTCTTTGGACTCATCACCACCAAAGGTGTGCGATAAGGACGTAGAATTTGACGGCGCAGCAAATGAAAAATTTGTGCAGGTGTACTCGGCACAAATACCTGCATGTTCTCTTGAGCACACAGTTGCAGATAACGTTCTAAACGCGCCGACGAATGTTCAGGTCCTTCACCTTGCTGGCCGTGAGGCAGCAATAATACCAAACCGCACAAGCGACTCCATTTTTGCCAAGCTGAACTCAAAAATTGGTCGATGTAAACTTGGGCGACATTAGCAAAATCACCATACTGCGCTTCCCAAATAACTAAGGCATTCGGGTCCGACATAGCATAACCATATTCAAAACCGATCACCCCTGATTCAGAAAGCAATGAATCATAAATTTCAAAACGCGCTTGGTGAGTGCTTAGATGTGCCAGTGGACTATAAGCTTTACCACTATTTTGATCAAAAACTACAGCGTGGCGATGAAAAAACGTGCCTCGGCGGCAATCTTCACCGGAAAAACGCACCCGGTATTTTTCTTCTAAGAGCGAAGCATAGGCCATCATTTCGGCATAGCCCCAATCTAGGGGTAATTCCCCTGCTGTCATTTTTTGACGAGCTTGAAAGATCATTTCTACATTACGCTGTAACTTAAACCCTGCTGGAATGGCGCTGAATTTTTGACCCAAAGCGACTAATTTTTTCCGTGCAACAGTGGTGTCTACCTGAGTATTCCATGATTGGTTAATGTAAGGAGCCCAATTAGGTGGATTGAACCGTTGTGGAAAATGATCATAAGTAATCGGTGCAACACAACGCCCTTCGTCTAACTGAACCCGATAATCATCCCATAATTGTTTAACCTGTTGTTCAGTATAAATTTTTTCTTGAATCAATTGTTTGGCGTAAACTTCGCGTGGTACAGGATGATTATCAATAATCGCATACATTGTCGGTTGGGTAGCGCGCGGCTCATCCGCTTCATTATGGCCATGACGCCGGTAACAGACTAAATCAATCACCACATCTTTATTGAATTTCATCCGGTAATCGACAGCAATCCGGACTGCTTTGGCAGTGGCTTCAGCATCATCACCGTTGACATGCAAAATAGGCACATCAATCATCTTAGCTACATCGGAACAATAACGAGATGAACGAGAGTCTCTAGGGTCACTGGTGGTAAAACCGACCTGGTTATTAACAATGATGTGAATCGAACCGCCTACGGTATAAGCTCGAGTATTAGCCATGCTCAGAGTTTCTTGAGTGATCCCTTGGCCGATAAAAGAAGCATCACCATGAATCATCACTGCTACTGCGTAGTTACGTAAAGCATCGCTTTGTGGAGATTTTCGTTCCTGCCTAGCCCGGACTGAACCCATAATTACGGTATTGACAAATTCCAAATGTGAAGGATTGCACATTAAAGATAAATGCAAATACCCGGTCGGCGTCTTCATATTGCTGGAGAAGCCGTTATGATATTTAACATCACCTGTGGTCATACCATAATCTTTCGTGCCTTCAAATTCTTGAAATAATTCATAGGGGGATTGTCCTAAGGTGTTTAATAACACATTGAGACGTCCACGATGAGCCATCCCAATCACCATTTCATAGACGTTGGCAGCCGACACTCTTTTGGCTAACTCATCCAGCATTGGGATTAAAGCATCCGCTCCTTCAATGGAAAAACGTTTTTGCGCAGTGTATTTACGTTCTAAATACTTTTCCAAACCATCAGCAGCAACCAGTTTATGCAGGATGGCGCGCTTTTCTTCTGGAGTAAAAGTCATTTCCGGAAATTGCCGTTCCATATATTCACGAATCCAAGCTCTTTCTTGTTCATCGCTGATTCGGGTATATTCAATTCCGATCGATCCGCAATAAATAGTTCTTAAAGCTTGATATATTTCTTTTAAACCCGCTTGTTCTTTTGGCAACACTCCGCGTGTTAAAAATTTTTTCTGGGGATCGACATTTTCCAATGAGTAGTAAGACAATTCCAGGCGCGGATCAATGGGGTCTTTAAAACCTAACGGATTAATATCCGCATCTAAATGGCCAAAACGGCGATAAGCAATGATCAATTGATCTACAGCTTCTTGTCTTGAGGGCGTCGCTGCTGCATCGGCTGCAAATTTTGGACGCCGAGCCATTTGTCTAAATTGCTCTTGAATTTTACGATGAGAATAATCTTGAACTGAACCGGCTTGAGATTGGCCATCGGCTAAGCTGTTAAAGTAATCTCGCCATTGGCTGCTAACGCTGTTGGGGTCTTGCAAAAACTGCTCGTATAAATCTTCCAAGTAAGCAGAATTAGCGGCTGACAAATAAGAGGTACGATTTTCTTTCATAGCTGGCCTATTAATTTAATTTCGTTTATTCTGACTGATGTAACATTTCTCGTCTTATTTTAGCAATCGCTTCTGCGGGATTTAAATTTTTGGGGCAAACATCCGCGCAATTCATGATAGTTCGACATCGGAATGCACTATAGGGGTCTTTTAAAGCTTCTAATCTGGCGCCGGTTTCTGTGTCGCGACTATCTGCGATAAAACGATAGGCTCCTAATAACCCGGCGGGGCCAACAAATTTGTCGGGATTCCACCAGTAGGATGGACAAGAACTGGTGCAGCAAGCGCATAAAATGCATTCATACAATCCATCCAATTTGGCTCTTTCATCCGGAGTTTGTAACCGTTCAGTGGTCGGCGGCGGATTGTGATTTTGCAGATAAGGTTTGACCTTTTTGTATTGATCAAAAAAAGGAGTCATATCGACAACTAAATCACTAATCACTGGAAAACCAGGCAAGGGATGGATAACCACGTGATCAGGCAAATCTCTTAGCCGGGTAATACAGGCCAAACCATTTTTGCCATTGATGTTCATACCATCGGAACCGCAAACTCCTTCACCACAAGAGCGGCGAAATTTTAAAGTAGGGTCTAAGGTATCTTTAATAGCCTCTAAAGCATTCAATAACATGAAACCCTTTAAAGTAGCAACATCTAATTCATATTCTTGAATTCGCATTTTCTCGCCGGGACTATAACGGCTGATCGAAAAACGCATTTTTCTAGGTTTTTTAGCCATAAATAACCACCTATAATTTTTCTTCGCGGTCTTTTATTCTAAAAGGAGGTACATATTTCGGACTTTGATTCACCGGGCGATAACTGATACGTCCGTCCGGAAAATATAAAGTATGCTTCAAATAATTTTGATCATCCCGGTTAGGGTAATCATAGCGGCAATGTGCTCCTCGGCTTTCTCTGCGTTGAATCGCGCTTTTCGCAGAAGCTAACGCCACATCCATAAGATTATCTAATTCGAGCATTTCCACCCGGTTGGTATTAAATACCGGACTAAAATCTTTTAATTTCGCTGCTGACAAGCGTTGACTTAAGGTTTCTAATCGTCCTAAAGCCGGTTCCATGTGTTGAGCATCTCTAAAGACTCCGAAGCTGTTTTGCATGACTTCGCGCATTTCCCGCCGGATAACCACGGGGTCTTCAGTATTTTGTTGATTTTCCCAACGGGATAATCGGGCGCGCACTCGATCCATTTCATAAGTATCCGGATTTTCTTCAATATGGTCGTCCCTTAATAATTTCTGTAAATGAATACCAGCAGCACGGCCAAACACAATTAAATCCAATAGAGAGTTAGTACCTAAACGGTTGGCCCCATGCACAGAAACACAAGCACATTCACCTGCAGCATAAAGACCTGGAACAACGCGGTCGTTACCATCAGAATCTTGGGTCAGTACTTGTGCGTGGATATTGGTCGGAATTCCACCCATCAAATAATGAGCTGAAGGCACAACCGGAATGGGTTCTTTAATCGGGTCTACATCCGCAAAGGTCATCGCTAATTCTCGAATACCCGGCAATCTTTGTCGAATCAAATCTACGCCGATATGATCGACTTTGAGCATCACGTGATCTTTTTCAGGACCACAACCGTTGCCTGCAAGCAACTCCATAATGATCGATCGCGACACCACATCACGACAGTCTAAGTCTTTCAAATGGGGAGAATACCGTTCCATAAAACGTTCGCCTTTGGCGTTTATTAAATAACCGCCTTCACCACGAACGCCTTCACTAATCAGACAACCAACTCCAGCGATACCCGTCGGATGAAATTGCCAAAATTCCATGTCCTGCAAAGGAAAACCGGCTCGTAAAACCATCCCTAACCCATCACCGGAATTGATATAGGCATTGGTGGTAGTCGGGAAAATTCTGCCTGCTCCTCCCGTTGCCAACACCACCGCACGCGTCTTAAAAAAGGATACTTCTCCGGTTTCTATACAAAGAGCAACCACCCCGGCAACACCCCCGGAATTATTTTTGACTAAATCAATGGCGTACCATTCATTGAAAAAATGGGTTTTGGCCTCTAAATTTTTTTGGAACATGGTATGGACCATGGCGTGGCCGGTACGGTCCGCTGCCGAGCAAGTGCGCCGGGTAGGTTCGCCGCCATAATTTTGGGTATGACCGCCGAAAGCACGTTGGTAAATTTTACCATTTTCCAAACGGGAAAACGGTAAACCCATATGTTCTAATTCATACACTGAAGCGGGAGCATTTTGACACATATATTCAATGGCGTCCTGGTCTCCCAGATAATCCGAGCCATTGATGGTGTCGTACATATGCCATTCCCAATGATCTTCAACTACATTTCCCAAGGCAGCGGCAATGCCTCCTTGAGCAGAAACAGTATGCGATCGAGTCGGATAAACTTTGGAAATCACCGCTACTTTGTAGTTTGATTGAGCTAATTGCAAGGCTGCCCGCAAACCTGCACCACCCGCTCCGACAATCACCGCATCAAATTTTTTTTGAGTAAATTCCATCATATCAATACAACTATGCCCCAAAGTATATAACCTAATAGTAAAAGAATAACTAAAGTCTGTAGTATGATTCGAACTGTTAAGTTTTTTACATAATCAGTCAGCACGGTCCATAAGCCAAGCCACGCATGCCAAACGGTGGCTAATAGGACGATCAATGTAATCACTTTAACAAAAATGCTATCAAATAAATGTCGCCACTGTGCAAAGTGGAGCGGCTGACTGCTGATTAAATAAGCTGCTATAAAAATAAAGTAAAGACCAATTAAAACAGCGGTGAGCCGCTGAATTATCCAATTTCTTAAACCTCGGTGCGAAACTTTTACGACCATATCCAAAGACCCAAAATAATAACAATTAAGATTGAAATGATTAAAACCAGCCAGGCGCTGATTCGTCCTGCTTTTAAGGATTCGCCGAGGCCAGTATCCATTAAAAGATGACGAATGCCTGCAAAAAAATGTCCTACGATCGCCGAAAGTATGATCCAAATAGCTAACTTCATACCTGGAGCACCTAGAACCAGAGCCGTCTGGTTATAACTTTCCTGCGAATTTAATGACTTACCAAGCAAATATAGCAGTAAAGGTAACCCTAAAAAAATGACCACTCCAGAAATACGGTGCAAAATAGAAACAATGGCGGTAATCGGAAATCGGATCCGCCATAAATTGAGATAGATGGGACGTTCAACCTTCACAATGGGTTCCTATTTAAACAAAGGCAATTGATTATATTCCTAGGCTTGTTAAAATACAAATTGCTTGGTCATTGTGCAGCAGCTCCCGCTGAAGCGGAAGCTGCTTCCTGGGTTGGATACTGAGCTCCGGC
>JAFEDN010000097.1 GCA_018241585.1 Pseudomonadota bacterium
TGAGGGATCGCAAGGGAGAGGAGAGCGGAGCGACCTTT
Source organism: Pseudomonadota bacterium (assembly GCA_018241585.1). Lineage (GTDB taxonomy): Bacteria > Pseudomonadota > Gammaproteobacteria > Coxiellales > Coxiellaceae > JAFEDN01. The sequence goes on from JAFEDN010000097.1 coordinate 39, forward strand.
CCCTTCATTACCGAATCCAAGTTTTGCTGGGATTCGATATCAAAACCAGAAAGCAATTTCCGCTTCAGCGGGAATTGCTGCAAAATTAGTCAAAGCTCGCTTATTTTTTTTTATTATGCTAACTTTAGTTTTAACTTTAAAATCATTAAGTAAATATTATGCTAAACAACAAATCGAATCGTGCTACTTTTTTGAGCTCCATGGTTTTAACCACTTTATTGAGCCTGTTTTCAATAGGCGGACTCAGTTTGCTGTTTTTTAATAGTATCACTATTCCAGTAAAAACCCACTCTACTACTACACATCTCTCTAATGATTGGCAACTTATTAAATTAGACAGGAATAATTTTAGAGGGCAAATTGCAAGCTACTTTGGCATCCCTACGCAGTTTTTTAAACAATATCTTCCAGGAGATATTTTAGCTCCTACTGAAAAATTAGGTATTTCTTTAGTCAATGGTCAAAGGACCTTTCAGCAAGTCCTTATTTTCATGTTTGATTATCCGGTCAGTATCAGCTCCGGATTAGCTCGGCCTTTGACCTCACCCATTAACATAGGTCCAGCCAAACCTACAGTTGCAATTAACCATAACCACTTTGTTGCCGTGGAACAACTTCAGCCTGGCCTGCATTATGTCAGTTCCACGCAGGAACATATTAACCCGAAGGTTTACCTGCAATTAAGAACGCTTTTTGGCAATATCACACCCCTGGATACGCACTTACGGCAAACTCAACGTTTCAATGCTTTATATGATCGCGCTGGACACCTATTGTTAGCCACGATTACTGTTCATAACCATACTTATCAGGCAATTCGTTATACTGATTCCAAAAAGGTTACTAGTTACTACACACCTAATGGCAAGTCTTTACTGACATCGGCCTTCTTAAAAGCTCCTTTGCATTACACACGGATCAGCGATGGGTACACCTTACACCGTTGGCATCCTATTTTGCATCTATATAGACCCCATTACGGAATTGACTTTGCCGCTCCCGCCGGGACTCCTATTCATGCAATCGCCAGTGGCCAGGTTCGTTTTGCCGGCTGGGGCGGAGGTTATGGCAACGCTATAGTCATTAAGCACAATAGCCGTTACCAATCCTTATATGCTCATCTCAGTCATTTTGCGGCTACGGTCAAACCAGGACAACACGTTCATCAAGGTGATATTATCGGCTATGTTGGCAGCACAGGTTTGGCCACCGGGCCTCATTTGCACTTTGGTATTTATCAGTATGGGAAACCGATCAATCCAGAGCTGGTTTTAGCCAAATCGCAATTTCCTGCTCAGGTAAACAAACGCGATCTGCCCAACTTTTTAGCTACCACTAACCACCTGCTGACTCAGTTAGCCTATGCGCAAAATCATAATATAATCAACGCATAATGATTAATTAATGCTTTTTCATCCTATTTGTACTATAATTATACAAGAGGGAGAAGATAGATAAGCATTACTAACTGAATCGATACTTTTTATAAGTAACGACAGAATGTGTAAATCAGTGGTGTGTAGTATAGCTGGGTTGGGAGTTCTTCCCATTCTATTCAGTATACTGCCTAAAACTGATTTCCATTCTTATGCTTCACATACAGGGTCCAGGTTTAGAATGTTTAACTATCACTCCCTTATTGCTTATCTTCAAAAATCTTGTGGTCTTCTGTTAATCTGTTGCTGCTTTTGCTCACTAGGATATGGCAAGGTAAATCCTATCCGCATAGCTTTAGTTTTAGGCAGCGGCGGCGCCAGAGGTTATGCCCATGCCGGGGTAATTGAAGCGTTAGAGCAAGCAGGCATTCCCATTGATCTCATTGTTGGCGCCAGCGCCGGTAGTTTGGTCGGCGGCTTATACGCTGATTCAGCAGATGCTGCTGAATTGAAAGCAGAGATGATTTCCTCCAATGTCCATAGTTTTGTAGATATTAATCTGCTACCAGGTCATGGTGGAGTGATTACCGGTTCTAAAGAAAGTAATTTTTTGATGCTCCACCTGAGAGCCAGGCGCTTTAACGAACTGAAAATAAAATTCGTGGCCGTGGCCGCTGATTTAGGGAGCGGACAAGCAGTTATTTTAGATCAAGGACCACTGATTCCAGCAATCCAAGCTTCTACCGCTTTACCAGGCTTAGTTCGTCCAGTACATTTAAATGGCTTGACCTTGGTGGATGGCGGGACTGCCGACCCCATTCCGGTGCACATTGCTGAGCGGTACCATCCTGAAGTGATCATCGCAGTGGATGTCAGTAAACCTTTAAATTCTGCTTTACCTTATAGTGCTTACGGAATTTATAGCCGAGCACAAGATATTATCTGGAGAAGTTTAACTACTTATTCCAGCCAAGGCGCAGATATTATCATTACACCCAAAGTAGGTGCGGCTGGAACTTTTGCTATCAATGAACGTAAACAAATGATTGCAGCCGGCAAAATAGCCACTGAAGAAAAAATTCCGGAGATTATTCAGCTGCTAAAAAAGAAACGTATTGCGCTCATCAAACCCCCTAAAAACTGAGAGTTACCGGGCATAAAATAAATTTTTTTAATTCAAAAGATTCTGTAGCACAGCTTTTTACTCAAGGGGTTTTTGCTTATCAATATCATCAGGCAGTAAAGTAAGCTAAACAGATTCTAGATAATTATCGCAGCAGCAACAGCAGCAAAAATGATTATCCAATACCCCTCGAACTCACATTATAGAATTGACTACAGCTTCTGATCCACTGACTATTTTTGCTCCCGCTTTTTGGAGTGTGTCCAAAGCGATCTGAATCGTTTCTGGATTTAAACCTCGGCACGCTGCCAGGTTTAATACTACCTGAAAATTAGCGCGCAAAAGTTGCAAGGCTGTGGTTTTGACGCAATAATCTGTCGCCAAACCACCGACTATAACTGTATTCACTTTTTTTTGACGAAGGAATTCAATCACTCCAGTGCTAAGCTTTTCAGCCAGATCATGATAGCAAGCGCCGTAAGGATGCATATCAAGCTCGATCCCCTCCCAAATAAAAAAATCGTAGTCGGTTATAGCCGGAAGACCATCAATTAATTCAAAACCTTTGGTCCCGGGGATAGAATGAGGCGGCCAATGAACATCCACATTATCACCCGGAACCGGTGATAAAATCGGATGAGTATGATTAGTAACCCAAATGGCTTGCCGGCTATGAGCTTCTTTTGAGCCAATCCGAAATTTGGCTTTTTGTGCCTGACGATTTAACTCTTGTGCAATTTGATCGCCTTCAACAATGGGCAATTCGCCGGGGCACAATGGCGTAAAAGTCTTCTGTGCATGGACATCAAAACTGGCCACAAATTCTTTAGACGGAATTTTTATTATCTTCATAATTAAGCTATGATCAAAATGTAAAGGAGCATTTCAAAAAATTGACCGCCATTAAATTTTCGCAGAATTTATCATAAAAGATGTTTACAACTCAAATTAAGAAAGCAATCGTTGTTTAATTTTCAACAAACTTGATTCCATTTGCACAGAATAGGGATGCTGAGCTGCACCCATAAAAGTTTGATATTGGCTTTTGCAAAAATCACGAATTTCTACAATAGATGGCTGCTGATAAACCAAGCAACCTTGGACAAAAACCGGTTGCAATAAGTCTTGATAATGATCCGCTTGTGGCCAAAGATTTTCTTTGACCCCTAATTTCAAATCATAAATTAAATCACCTAACCAGCGTCCTGCTGAGAAATGTCTTCTAACTTGTTGAATACCGGGATTAGTTGATTTACCTGGTTGGTCCGAACGTTTTACGGTATATCGCCAACCTTGTTGATCGCGAATAGCCGATAATTTATAAGCACAATCTAATGCTGGTTGATCCCAGCCGGTCACCAATCGAGTGCCTACACCCCAAATATCGATAGGCGCGCCCTGCTGTTTTAACTGAGCAATGATTTGCTCATCTAAATCACCGCTAGCAATTATTTTGGCGCCGGTAAAACCAGCCTGATCGAGCATCGCTCTCGCTTTTTTGCTGAGCAGATTTAAATCGCCCGAATCTAAACGAATCGCCGCAAGGTCACTCTTTTGGGTTCGAAGCCACTTGCCTATGCTGATAGCATGATGCACTCCTTGAATCGTATCATAGGTATCTACTAACAAGACGCTGTTGCCGATCATGTACTTAGCAAAATCTTTAAAAGCTTGTAATTCACTTTCAAAAGCCATAATCCAACTATGCGCCATGGTTCCACTAGCCGGTATTTTGAAGGTCATCGCTGCTAAAGTATTAGAAACGGCATGACAACCGCCAATATAGGCAGAACGGCTGGCCGTTAGACCACCATTTGGACCTTGAGCTCGCCGTAAACCAAATTCCAACACGGTATCGTTGTGTGCGGCAGCGCAAATCCGTGAAGCTTTGGTCGCTACTAAAGAGGCAAAACTCATGAGATTGACTAATGCGGTTTCAATCAATTGACACTGTATAATAGGACCTTTAACCCTAATCATCGGCTCATTCGGAAAAATAAGTTGCCCTTCCGGCATTGCTGCAAGATCACAACTGAAGCGAACTTGAGATAAATAATTTAAGAATTTTGGATTAAACAGCTTAGCGCCATGAGGGTCCACCAGTTCTTGCAAATAGAACAATTCGTGCTCTTGGAAACGCCACTGATTCAAAAATTCAATGACCTCGTTTAATCCACACTGGACCACATAGTCGCTCTGAAAAGGGCAACGTCTAAAAAATAGCTGGAATACTGCTTCTTTTTCGGCTATGGCATTGTACCAATAACCTTGAGCCATGGTTAATTGGTAGAAATCAGTTAGTAATGGCGAATACAGGTTACTCATTTTTTTACAATTTGAAAAAAGTATTTAAGTATCACTTTGTAAACCTTGATTGAATCCAAAAGCGGTTTAAAGTGTGACTGGGTATTATTATCAAAGTAAATAGTTTCTATTGGGATAGTTGCGATTGGAATCTGGTGTATAGCAGCTATCATTAACATTTCCATTTCAAATTCGTATGCTTTTGACTGACTACTAGCAACCAATTGAAGTAAGGGACTCGGTATGGCTCTTAACCCTGTTTGAGTATCTTGTACCGGGATAGAACTGATCATGTGAAACAAACGTGCGGTCATCCAATTCCCAAACTGGCTGCGCCAAGGAATTTTAGTTCCTGGTATTTTTTTAAAATCTCGTACTCCTAAATATAGGATTTCTGTAGCTTTTGACAACCTATCAGATAATATCAGTATATCTTTTATGGAATGTTGGCCATCCGCATCAGCCGTTACTACTCCGATGGGCTGTGCGGTTTTCTGCAAATAGTAATTAAAAGCTGTTTTTAGAGCCTGGCCCTTGCCATAATTTTTAGGATGTTCTAGTAATTGGACTTGATATTCCTGGAGCGCATGAAAAAATTTCTTTTTTTCTCGATCGGAACCATCATCTACAATAATAATTTCTTGTTCAGGGCGTTGATGTCTCAACCCATGGACTAATGTAATTAATCGTTCATTGGGCTGGTAGGCCGGGATAACGATAGCTGGAGGATTGATCATTTGATTCCATTCTTTTAGTTTTTAAATTAGATTCTCGCTGAAGCGCACAGGCTTCAATTCTATTTTACTCCATGCACCGCTCTATAAATTAAGTCACGACCTGTTCTTGTTCATAAAAGCTGACATTTAAATCCCGGGCAGCTTTTACTTCATCTAACCGGCCTACTACCATGTTATGGGGAGCTTGTTTTAGTATTTGGGGACGTTCACGGGCTTCCTGCAAGATCAACGCCATGACTTCTATAAATCGATCTAAAGTTTGTTTACTTTCCGTTTCTGTCGGTTCAATCAACAAACACTCCGGAACTAGTTGCGGGAAATAGATTGTTGGAGCATAGCATTGATAATCCAACAATCTTTTGGCGATATCTTGGGCGGTTACGCCGTAGGCAAGGGTTAATGGCTTAACCGTGATGATGAATTCATGGGTCGCTCGCCGCTGCGGGAAAGCGAGCGTGTAGCCGATTTTTTCTAATCGATTCATTAAGTAATTAGCGTTCAGCACTGCATATTGAGAGACTCTTTGCAGACCTTGTTTGCCGAGCATTCGAGCATAAATATAAGCTCTTAATAACACTCCTGAATTACCCATAAATGCCGATAGTCTGCCAATACTGAGCGGACAATCAGCCATTTCTAACCAACGGTAACCTTCTTTGGGGTCTCTGCCAACAATTGGTATCGGTAAGTAAGGTTGCAGTTTTTTGTTAGCCGCTACCGGTCCAGCGCCCGGCCCGCCGCCGCCATGAGGTGTTGCAAATGTCTTATGTAAGTTAAGGTGCATGACATCGAAACCCATATCTCCTGGGCGCACTTGACCTAAAATCGCATTGAGGTTGGCGCCATCGTAATAAAGCAATCCGCCGGCATGATGAACAATCTTGGCAATTTCATGGATCTGCCGTTCAAATACTCCAAAAGTGGACGGATTGGTCAGCATAATCCCTGCTGTTTTCGAGCCTGCCAGTTTGCTTAATGCTTCTAAATCTAAATCACCGGCCTTGGTCGTAGCAACTTCCACAACTTTTAAACCACACATGGCTGCCGAAGCAGGATTGGTGCCGTGAGCAGCGTCAGGTATTAACATTTCGGTGCGCTGAAAATCTTGTCTTTGCCGATGATAAGCCATCATCATCATCACACCCGCTAATTCTCCTTGAGAACCTGCCATGGGAGTTAAAGACACCGCATCCATTCCGACCACTTCAGCTAATATTCCCTGCAATTCATATAAACAAGCCAAATAACCTTGGCTACTGGCAACCGGCTGATAAGGATGTCTTTGGAGTAAACCGCAGAGCGAAGCTAACCGGTGTGCTGCACGCGGATTATATTTCATTGTGCAGGAACCCAGTGGATAGAAATGGGTATCAATAGAAAAATTCCGGCTTGAAAGGCGTGTAAAGTGCCTGACCACTTCCAGTTCTGAAAGTTCTGGTAGCTTAGGGATATGCTTGCGAAGTAAGTTCGGCGGGATATCGGTACAATCCAATGACCCTTGATTTATGTGCGCCAGGGAAAGTCTT
>JAFEDN010000098.1 GCA_018241585.1 Pseudomonadota bacterium
GGGAAAGGTCGCTCCGCTCTCCTCTCCCTTGCGATCCCTCATCGGGTAAGGATTTTTTAATCATATAATTTTTAAACTTAAAAAACAGCGGGAATTAATGTTGATGTATCCTTTATCTCGATTCGGTCACTGGCTGTTTAGCGTATTTTTCCCGGCAAATCTTAGCTCCCTTAACCATATTAGTTAAGGCTTGCTCCACCTCCGGCCAATTTCTAGTTTTTAACCCGCAGTCTGGATTGACCCACAATCTTTGAGCAGGCACATAACGTAAAGCATTTTCTAAATGACTAATAATTTCCTGACTGCTGGGTACTCGTGGTGAATGGATATCATAAACACCCGGACCAATTTCATTCGGGTAGGCAAAAGTTTCGAAAGCTTTTAATAATTCCATTTCGGATCGTGAATTCTCTATAGTGATAACGTCAGCATCTAATTTAGCGATCGCCTCAATAACATCATTAAATTCAGAATAACACATGTGCGTGTGAATCTGGGTTTGATCCTGAACACCACTTGATGCCAGACGGAAGCAGGCTACAGCCCAATCTAAATATTCCTGCCAATCTTTTTTCCTTAAGGGTAACGCTTCACGAAATGCTGGTTCATCGATTTGAATGACGTGGATTCCAGCGAGTTCTAAATCTTGCACTTCATCTCGTAAGGCTAAAGCGATTTGAGCAGCGGTATCAGCCAGCGGTTGATCGTCGCGTACAAAAGACCAAGAAAGAATGGTGACCGGGCCGGTCAGCATTCCTTTTACTGGACGATTAGTGCAGCTTTGAGCAAACTGAATCCATTCCACGGTCATGGATTTAGGCCGGGAAACATCGCCAAAAATGATCGGTGGTTTTACACAACGTGAACCATAACTTTGAACCCAGCCATTTTGAGTAAAGGCAAAACTGCTTAATAATTCCCCAAAGTATTCCACCATATCAGTACGTTCACTTTCGCCATGTACTAAAACATCTAAATTCAATTGCTCTTGTTTTTTGATAACAAATTGAATTTGTTCACGTAATTTTTGGGTGTATTGTGAAGAATTAATTTTCCCAGCCTTGTAATCCCTGCGTAACGTACGGATTTCTTGAGTTTGCGGAAAAGACCCAATGGTTGTGGTCGGAAATAGTGGCAAATTGAGTTGCTTGCGTTGTTGAGCAGCGCGTTTTTCATATGGGTTATTACGGATAGTCATTCGCTCGGTAATCGCTGATATCCTTTCTTTAACCGCGGCATGATGGATTCGCGAAGAATTTTTCCTAGAAGCAATTGCTTCCTGATTTTCTTTAAGTTGGTTGCTAAATAAATTTGCTCCTTGATTTAAGACTTTAGCTAATAAAGCCACCTCTTCGACTTTTTGTTTAGCAAAAGACAACCAGCTTTTTAGTTCTTGGTCTAGGTGATGCTCAATTTCCAAGTTTACCGGAACATGTAATAAAGAACAGCTACTAGCAACCCATAATCGATCTTTTAATATTTCTTTTGCACTCGTCAGCAATGAAAGCGTTTTTGTTAAATCGCATTTCCAGATATTTCTGCCGCTGACAACTCCAGCAGATAAAAATTTTTCTTTTGGAAATTGTTTAGCGAATGCTAATAATTCTTCGGGATGATTAGAAAAATCAACATGGACCCCAGAGAAAGGTAGTTCCTGAATGTTTTCTACCTCTATCGATCCAAAATAAGTGGCTAGTAGACTCTTCATGTCGCCAAAATTTAAGTGCTGATAGACAGTAGCGAAGGTGTTACGCCAATCATCCGGCAGGTCCAGAACCAAAACCGGTTCATCAATTTGGATCAGTGCTATTTTTTGCGATTCTAAACGATTCAAAATCTGCTGATAAACAGGCAATAATCTATTTAACAAGGTTAATTTATTAAAATTATTTCCTTTGACTTTTCCGAGCCATAAAAAACTCATTGGTCCGAGCAAAACAGGTTTTACGCGATATCCTAATTTTTGAGCATGATCAATAGATTTAAACAAATATTCAGTGGCGATATGAAATTGTTGATCAATGGTCAGTTCTGGGACGATGTAATGGTAATTGGTGTTAAACCATTTGGTCATTTCACAAGCGGTAGTTTCTGGTACACCCGGGGCTTGCCCTCTTGCCATGCAAAAAACAGTATTAAGAGCAACATTATTTGCATTTTTTAGCTGTTTAAATCGTTGAGGAATAGCTCCTAATAAAGTAGTGGTATCTAATACATGATCGTACCATGAAAAATCACCTACCGTTACAAAGTCTAGTCCAGCATCCGCTTGTAACTTCCAATTATATTCTTGGATTTCGGTTCCAGTTGCTTCCAATTGCGCCAGAGTAATTTGTCCTTGCCAATAGGCTTCAACGGCTTTTTTCATTTGCCGGTGTTCACCAATTCTTGGAAACCCTAAGATATGTGATTTGCTCATATGTAATCCTCCTGGAGAGAATAAAAAAAAACCTGCTTTAGATTCTAAAGCAGGTTTTAAAAATTAATCTCTATTTTTTACTCGCTTTAGCTAAATTTATTAAACGCCTGCAAGCTGATGCTCAAATCGGCGTTCGGCTTAAGATGTTATGGAATTTTTTTGATGAAGTCAATGTTTTCAATGCAACGGTCTGTTAATTTTACGCATGGTTTGCAAGACATTAATTAAATTAGGGAATTCTTCACTTAATTTGTTGAATAACTTTTGATCGTAAAGCCACTGAAAATGTGCATGTGTCAGCAGATGATAAGCCTGCTGACCGATTCTAACAAAATACTCCAATGGAACCTGTTTGCGTTTGGCTCTCTCGGGAAAAAGTCCAGCTAATAATAAGCATTCATCGCCTACTTGTCTAACCTTACCACCGCCTTCTTGGCCTATAGTACTGAGCGCTAATAGGAAATCAAGTGCTATCACCGCAGAACATAAATGGTGATCGGTAGTGAAATGATCTAAGGTGATGGCCAAATAGTGCTGTATTTGATCATCACAGTGATAACCAGCCTGCTCCGCCGCTTCTGCTATCAAGCTTTGCCAATGAGCCATAGGGGTAGGCTGGAGAAAAAAGCGCAACATAACTTATCTCTCCTTACAGTTTTTATCTATTATTAAATTATAGAGGATCTCCCATAAAAGTTATGTATTTTTTATTTGAATTAATGATTGCTAAAATATGCAATTATGTTAAAATAATGAACAATTTTCAAAGGACCGTGGGAAAATCAGCAATTTATCCCTTCTTGAATGGACTCTCACCCGGATTGTTTTTAATAATAGGTGTGAAGAGTATGCGAAAAAAACGCTTGCGAAAAAAATCATTAGGAAAAAATCTATGGGGAATGTTTTTTAAACGAGAATTTACCCAATCGCTTTCCACAGCTCTTAATCGGCCGAGGGATATTGGGTCCGAGATTCAAGGATTTCCTGCAGAGGAAATTTCTGATATTAAATCGACTGCATTTTCTTCAGACTCAGTGGGTGTGGCTTCATTTTCTGAAGCCTCTACTTCTTCATCCGACACGCCTGAAAATTTTAATAGACTTTCTTTTTCAGAGCAAAAAGGCCCATTAAATGAATGGGAAGTGATTAAAGGAGTACCTGTAGTTGTTTTCCCCCCCATTATTAATCAAGTATTGGCTAATTTATTAGAATTGAATAATGTTGTGGTATATCCTAAAGGAGGAGCCGCTAGAGACCCTTATCTTGGGTTCCAGCTTGATGATTATGATTTAGTTGTGGTTTATCCTCCGGATGATGCTAAGACCTTGATAAGTTTGCAACAGATTTTAAAAATGCGCTTGAATGCGAGTAAAAGCGAACATAACAACAATTTATATACCATTCGTGAAACAGATACTCCCATTGATATTACTTTGACCACGGTTGATAACCACAAACCAGATCACAAGATCAATTCTTTTGCTTTGACCCCGGTTCAACAAATCATAATGGGAGCAGGATTTGCAGAAAGAGTTTATTGCGGCCAGCTTACTTATAATAAACAATATTTTGATGATGCAAAAAGTGCTCTCGAGCATTTAATGGCAAGAAAACTGATTCCTCCAGGTGATCCTGTTGAACATTATTCTGAAGATATTATTCGAATAATCAGAGGATGCCGTCATTCAATTTCTAGAAGATTAATGCTGCCGGAAGCAACCATTGCTGCTATGAGTATCTTGGCAGATCGTTTTAGTGCAGAAAAAATATTAACGGACGGTGCTATATATGGAAGACTGTTGGCTGATTTTAGAAAACTGAAGACTAGTGAACAACCCGAAATGTTAAATCGTTTACAAGGATTAGGAATTCTACCTTTTTTGTTTGAACTTGATCTGAATTCACCAAAAGAAAACAAAAATATGGTGTCTTTTAATTATCGGTCTTTATTTAATCTAGTACCCCGATTTGCTCTAGCTGATTTGTTAGAACTGCATTTGTTAGGCTGTAAACTGAAAAAAGATAACCAGGGATATATTCCTTGGATCATTAACGATCAACGATTTGTTAGTAAGCCTCAAAATAGTTTAATTTTATTAAAATTTTGTCTGCAATATAAATTATCCTTCAAACATAGTTTCGTTAGAAGTCTCTTTGATAGCCGCATGTTTGAGCTTGCCGCCATTAAAAATAATTGGTTGACTATAACTCGTTTACTTCGAATGATTCTCTGTAATGGGAGTTGTGTAGATAATTTCACAATACTAGAACAAAGTGGAATTTTAGCTTTTCTTTTTCCTCAAGCAGCAGAAATGATTAAGGGATCATATAAGGAATACATGTTAAGTATCCTTAAAGGAACGGAACAAAGTAAAAGACCTAGCATATCATTTATATATAGTCACTTGTTGGCATTGGAAGTTTTTCAAATTCGAAAAAATACTTTTCATGAAATCATCCGCGAAGTGGAGCAAATCCATCATGGCCGGTACAAACCAATCATGGATATAATGAAGGGTGAATTTAAAGGCGCTTTATTTGGTATTGTGACAACTTTACGAGGACTGGCGCCTAAATCAGTGAGCGAGGTCAAAGTCACTAATGGTCAAGGAACATTTGTGTATAAGAAGAAACCTGGTTTAGCTACAAATCAGCAGAATTCTGCAAAATTAGCGACGCCAAGTGTTTAATTACCGGATGTTGCGGTGCAACGGATTGTAGTTTACTTAGGGTTGTGCGTGCTTCTTGCCATTGCTGGCCTTGTATTTGCAATTTAGCTTGTAAAATTCCCAAAGGGATTTCAGCTTCAGGAAAAGTGGTGTGGGCCAAGCCGATATAGTGATCTCTTTTTTGAATATGGTTTTGATTTTGTGCAGCAATGGCTGCCCCCATGTAACTGATTAGAGGCTCTGTCGGATACTGGCTAGCTTTATCAAAATATTCTTCTGCTAAAGCCCACTTCTCTTCAATTAATGCACAACTTGCCAATTGATTAAACTTTTCGGCTCGACGCATACGATGGGACTTTTTCCATTGACGCAATTGTTTGGGCCATTGGGAGCTGCGGACAATTATCCGAATCAATAAATATAAGATAACAAAAGCAAGTAGTAATAAAATGAAGGCAGTCAGTAAACCGGTTTCTATTTGCCATTGACGAAAGGCAATCAGCAGATATCCCGAGCCTTGATAAAGCTCCCAACCGCCCCAGGCTGTTAAACAAATCACTATCAGAAAAAAAATTAACTTCATCATAGGTAGGAACATCCACTTTTGCCTAGATTTGACCAAAAATCGGCCTCAAAATGTTCATGTACACCAATCTGTGTAGGTGAATTCATGTGGTCAATAGTTACCATCATAGTTCGATTCCAGGAGCGGTGGAATTATTTTTTTCTGTAGGAACAGGAGCAGGTGCAACCGGTTGGGTATTAACAGGTTGCGTCCTGGGTGCTGTATCCAGAACGGGATTGCCTGGAGCCACCGTGCTTAATTGTTCTTGTGCTTTTTGAACGGCGGCTAGTGAAGCGTTAAGATCAGGGAGGGTAGGTGAGATGTTGATTGCAGCCAGTTCTGATAAACGAGATAGAATGTTTTCACGTTCGGGGCTATTTGGGAAATATCCGGTTATCCAATTTTGTACTTGATTAAGGCTTTGCTGATAGAGCTTTGCATTTTGTTTTAATACTGCCCATTGAGCTTGGGCAAGGGTTACAGCAATATTTTCGTGAATCATCGCTCTTTGATCAGGGGGTAAAATTGGATGAGGTGATCCATTGTAGCGAACGACAAACAAATTTTTAAATTTGTGCCAGATATTTTCAAATGTTGTTTTGTACCAAACACCCTGGTTTTTTTTCTCAGGGGGCGAACTGCTTTGAACTGAGGACGATGAACCTTGTGTAGACGAAGTGAACGATAAACGCCCAACCGATTCTCCTAATGTTTGTAATCGAAGCAGAATGTCCGCAGTATCCAGCTTAGGAACATCATTTAATGCATTCAGGTCACTAGCAATCGCTTGTTTTAATGACAGCAGACGGGCATCGGTTAATCCTTTAAGCCGCGATTGGGCCAATTGCAAGGATTTGATGGCGTTATCCGGATCATGATTAATCTGCAAATAAAGGTTAGCTAAATCCAATAAATAAGCTATTTCATTTAAGGTTTGTCCAGTTTGAGTTTGTTGTTGGTTCTTAACAAATTGGGTAAATTCATTTTGTAATTCTTGTATGGTGGCTTTTTGTTGATCCATGCTGGCTGATAAATTATCCCATTGTGATTGCGATTGGGCTTGTAGATTTTGGTTAGTGGTGACGGTTCGTTTCCAATAATAATAATTTCCTACCATTGCTGCCGCTAAAATCAGCCAGGCAACAGAAAAAATTATAATGACAGCTACAAGGCTTTTTTTAGTCATACCGCTCCTAGTATTATCGTCATTGCGACCGTGAGGGAAGCAATCCAGTTTCATACTTCAAACCAGCTGGGTACTGGATTGCTTCTCTCGCGGTCACAAGGACCAGTAATTTTGTCGTGTAGTTATTAGTTACCAATAACTTTACTGCTATTGGCAAGTTATAACCAATAAGCTATTACGGCGTCAACAATAGCTTCATCGGTAGCGTTGTTTGCTTCAATCACTCTGGCGAAGCCATATTGTTGTGCTTGTTCGAC
>JAFEDN010000099.1 GCA_018241585.1 Pseudomonadota bacterium
TTCGTCAAATATGGAGCTATAGTGGCCGTTCCCATCTACACCGTGAACGATTACTATGATCTTTGTTGTCGTTCATTATGCTAACCGATGTGTAGCAAGTTCTTGTAGGTCTTTCTTTAATGACTCAAATTGACCAGTTCTGGTTTTCCACAACGCTTGCAATGCAACAATATCTTTACATGGCGGGCCTTCGCCGCCTTTAAGATTAACCGATTTAGCTGCCGCAGCGCCTTCTTTCAATGCACCTCGATAAAAACCCACAAGTGCACCATCACCCGATTTAACAGTATACCAATTGCCAATCATACCTACTTTTACTATATCTGTTCTCAAAGTAACATCTTTATCAAAATTGGGGCAGGGGTCAAATGGTTTATCAGGCTCACAATATTGGTTAACTATACTAATCGGTAATAATCTTTGGTTGTTACCCACCTCTTTAGACCAGTGCTGAACGGCGTATTGATTATATCGCCAAACTTTTTCAGCCTTATCAATATAAATCTGCAACGAATTGATCAAAGGAGTTATATTAAAACGAGCACCATGTTCAGTCCCTTTGGTTTCTAGTTCGTTAAATTGAGAAATAGCAATCTCCGGCGGCAGATATTTTAGAATCATTTCTGACATTGCCCAGTCATTAGACCACACCGCATATTTAAAAGGAGTTATTTTGGTAAATTTACGGGCCGAAAGATCAATAACGAACCCGCTGATCTGTACTAACCCCGGTGTTTTGATAATCATTTGTTCGGCTTCAGTTTGCTTCCCTTTGACCACTAATTGCAACAAGGGCATTACAGCTTTTTCATCGAGACCTTTAATATCCGGATTGCTCATGAGTGTAAACCGATTTTTTGCCATGGGTGTTGTTTTTTTTGGAGCGGTTGTAATAACCGGGCTTTGAAGGTCTTTAAGTTCCAACATTAGCTGTCTTCTAGTCTCTTTATATTTTCTCGCGCAATTTTCTCGAAATTTAGGATAATCATCACGCCGGTTTAACCCTAATAGACAGGGTAAAATGCCTAGGCTTTTTTCGTAGCTAGTGACACATTCAATATAGTCTGTATAAGATGTCCAGGTCCCGGTTTTGAACGAAAACCAGGAACGTCCGTCGCGAACTAAATTTTCCAGCAAAGTCGGAAATGTAGTTCCATAATCCCCTTCTAACAATAAAGGTAATAAAAAATCGGGATTGTGGTCTCTTCGCTTTTCTTCTTCCTCTAAGGCAAACAGCAATTCTTTATAAACATTAGTCACATTATTTCTATAATGATATTTTTCCATTTCTTGATAGATAGCCTGTGAAATTTGAGTTTTTTTCAATACCACGGGTTTGGAATCATCAAAAAACTTGCTAAGCTCATTGAATGGAGGCGCAAATTCTCCTTTGTTGATTAATTTCCATCCGGCTTTTTCTTCCATGACATAGATCCATAATTGATTATCCTGGTTAATCAAGATAGGGCTTTTCTGATAGGATGGCAGTTTTGCTATTTGCTGCTCTATTTTACAATCAGCAGACAAAGCCACCAGCGCCAGATCATAATCGTAATTTCTCAGTTTAGTGGTGCGTTGAGCATAACGCTCTGTGCCCATAAACATGACATATTGACTCTTCTCAATATTTTTCTTCATTTGTTTGTCAAGATTTCCTGTCATGAACTCTAAATCTAACCACACTCTCAAACCCGCTTTTTGTAGATCATCCTGAAATTGTTTCAAAAAAAATTGTAAATGATCTAAGTCTGCTCCATCAGTCCAGGCATAGCTGAAAAAAACCTGTGGATTGACAATGAGTCTCTGAGCTTCCGGAGCAATGTTCTTTAAATAATGCTCCGCCTGTTCCCCAATCAATTCCTTAATTTTTACCAAAAATTGATGCAATAGGTTTTGTTGTTTAATAAACAATAATTCGCTCTTGGTTTTTTTCAGTTCAGTTAAATGATCATTTTTGCTCATAAATAAGTTCCTTTTTGATTGAGTTCTTTAATCGTCTAGCTCAAAGCGATGCCCTGAGAGTTATCCGTTTGAGTTTGGGATACTTCGTTGATTCCTTTTAAGTGAAATAAAGAATACGCCATTGGTTTTGCTTCTTTTGACTCAACCGACGCAAGATACGCATTTCTTAAAAAAAACCTTTGACTATGCCTAAATTTTTCATAGGATTTATTTTGAAGATGCAGACTACACTCACGAATCCAGGAAGAATTTTCTCCATTCAAATAGCTTCTCTTCCATTGTATTGGGTTTTCTTCTTTGATGGCCGGTTTTATTTCTTCCACTACTTTTCCTACAATATTATTGGCTCCTGTTTCTTCATAGTCTTGCGGGAAATTGAGGGAGGCTTTATCGGTTGATTCACAAAAACGAGTGCAACACTGACTTCTGTTTGCATGCTGTACTCTGTTGACCATTCCTAATGTATAAATAGACTTGGCCACAACCAGCGCATAAAAACAAAATCTGACTTGATTATAAATATTTTCTCTTTTATGAAACAAATCATCTAAAATTAGATCACCTGCCTCATCTGGTGCTGGACGAGAATTACTAAACCTATCAATCAAAGGAATTGCCTCGTTAATCCGAATTTCTATTAAAATGGACTTGATTAATTTGTAAAATTTCTCACCATCACCGCGATCGAATCTTTTATATTCTAGATTCAACCAGGCATGCACCTCGTTGGCAAATGGGCTTTGGGTCGCCCGATAAGTTTCATCTTCTTTATCTTTGGTGTATTTTCTATATTTATAAGCTGATCCAATCAACAGAAATAAACCTACTAGACTTCCAAAGACTATTGCTACAATCTTTCCTGGAGAAAACCGATCCTGAACATCAAGTAAAAGCGAGGCGGTTGCGACTTTATTTTCGGGGTCATAGGCATATAGATTGAGTTTCGTTTCCCCTTGCAAAAGCGATGTACTGCTGAGAATGCAACCAGACTTATCTAAGATCAAATTCCGAGAATCTAAGGGTATTTCACTGCTTCGCCCCCCAGAAGAAGTCACATTAATTTCACCACCACAGACCACAGCGCCGCCTTCTGGGTCTTTAATGTATCCACCCGTGTCATAGCTTTGCAATTGATTCACCAAATATAAAGATAAAGGATACTCGGTGTATTTAGACACGGTCCAGGCGGGGGGAGTCCATTGCGGCGCCTGATTTCTGTAAATAGCATAACTCAACTGCGCTTGACTGTCGGTCGTCGCTAAAACAAAATCCCCATTACTGAATGTATCCAGATGAGAGTCAATGACTCTACTAGGAAAGTTTTGATTATCGCCAAGGCAATACCAGTTTTTAACAGGAGTTTCATCCGTAGCAAAAAAACGTGCATACAGTCCTGATTGACAATACTCGTTTTCAAAATCAATACAATCACTGGGATTACTGGAATTGAGTGAAATTGACCACACGGCAACAAAATTTCCGCCGGAAAAAGCGCCGATAGCCGGATAATTTTCATCGGCGTACGAAGCGACAATATCAAATGAAATTTGCATGGGAAATCCAAAATCCTTGCCATTACCTTGGGTGTGAACTAACTGAGCGTAAATATCGGCATCTGTACCGAAATATTCACGCCATACTACTAATAAATTGCCATCTGCCTTGGCTTCAATTAAGGGCTTACTCTTGGAAGGTACTGGTGCTCGGCTGTCTAATTTGATCTCTGATCTCAACGGAATGCCTTGCACTGAAAACGGTCTTACATAAACATCACCTTCACTGTTTGCCCAAGTAAAATAATATTGACCCTGGTTAGTTTGTGAATTCATTGAGGCGGTGACATCGACCGATGTAGCAGGCATATAATCCTGGGTAGTACTTAAAGGAATTTCGCCGGTTATCGCCAAGCTTTCATTGCAATAAATAACATTGCTGGAGTAATCAATACTGGCCTGATAAAATTTGGCTTTCATCACAGGTTGTGTATCGCTGTTTTGCGCCCAAGCAATCACAAAAAAGTTTTCAAAAGTAGCCACTACAGGATAAGCGTTGTTACCAGAACCTACTTGACTGACCATAAAAGGGGTATCAGCAATCATGTCTGCAGCTACAGAATAATAACAAGAGGCATAAATACTTTTATTACCAACAGCTCCACTATCCCAAGTAAAAACGCTTTGCAAATTATTGAAAATCGCGAGCGCAGGATTACGATGAATCGTCGAAGTATCGGTGACATCAAAAGTATTGACAACATCTGGTTGAGTTGGATAAACACGAGCTGCGGAAATTTTTGAACTGGTGGCGCCAGGGTCAGGGTCCTGCGTGTTCCAGGTGTCCCATGCAATCACGAAGCTTCCATCATATAAAGTCCTGACAAATGGATTGTAAGCATTAGGCAATACCGCCGGATAAAATTCCATCGCAGCCGGCGTCGGTGATAAGGTATTAATTTCCATTAACGGATTATAACTGCCTAGCTCCTGGCGCTTTTGCTCACAAACACTTTGATCAAGGGTTTGAAACTCTATGATCGAATCTGTAGAAACGATTTGATCCTTTTCTGAAAAAGTTCTGAGTTGTTGCTGTAATGCTCTTTTAAAAACATTTAAATGCTGAATCCATTGTTGATACTGCTCAGCGCCTTGTTGATATCGAACGGTTAGTTGATGAGCCGTAGAATCAAAAAAATAACGCAAATTTTCTAAACCCCTATAAAAAAAATCGGATAATAAACCGCCTGAATTTTGCTTTTGTTGATCAAGCTCTTTTGAAGCGTAATGCTGCTGTAATTGTAGTAGATGAGCTCGTTGATAGCGTAGTTGCACCAACTGCTCTTCGATGGCAACCAGTAAATTTTGGGTATTTTTTAGCGATTGATTATTTTTGTATGCTTCCAGTTTGGTTTTAAAATGAGCTGTTTGAATATGCTGTTGGTTACTTAATTCCTGAACTTCTCCACCCAGGTCTCGCCAACCAATTCCCTGCATTAATCCCTGAAACAATTCTAAATAACCTGAGCTATCTGCTGAAACTGTGGAACTTATTTTTGATAAATTCAAGGATTGTGAATCGATTCCTTTCATGAAAACTCCTGTAAAATATTTTTAATGTTAAGATCAACGTAGAGACTTTAGGAAAAATTAATATGACAATTAATGTCAACGTATACACTTTACGAGTAGCTCAAAATTATAAGATACCATCTTAATTTGTCAAGTACTTCAAATTGTTGTGAGAAATGGACTTTGTTCTGATGTTTTTGGATACAGGTTGACCTAGGGTCAGGGTATGGTTTGTTAGACATAATCTGATCAAAGAGCCAACAAAATGAAGAGTAGTGAGCCAGTATTAAGCTACCCTTGATTTTGGATGAGAACTCGTTTATAAACGAAGTATATTTTTCTCAATTTGTCCCGCTTAGACTAAAGAATGGATTTTTAGTCAAAAATATGTTCATTCAAAACAAGGAGGTCACCAATGTTTTTTGATTTACCCACTACTGTAAAACCCAAGGATGAACAGAAAGATTCATCTTTAAAAGACCTGAAAGGATTAGAAAAAGAATTAACACCACTGTTAATGGAAGCCTTTGACCGCGCTGGAGCATTGAGAGGCAAGGATATTATAATGGTGATTGGCTCTACAGGGAGCGGGAAGAGTACAACTGTTTCTTATCAAATTGGCTGCGAAATGATAGAGAATAAATATGGGGTTATTGATGTTAAAGATACTGAAAAACGGCGCCATCCTAAAATTGGAGCAGATGTAAAATCTGAAACACTCTATCCGGACGTTTTTGAATCTGAATATGGGTTAAACTTTGGTGATTATCCTGGTTTTGGAGAAACCGGCCGAGGGGAAGCTAAGGAAATCTGCGCGGCGGTTAGCACTCAAGCAGCAATTCAGGCAACAAAAAGTATCCAAGGGATTATGGTTGTTATCGAATATTCAAGTTTTTTCACTCAGAGAGCGATTAGTCTAAAAAGTCTTGTCGATACATTATCGCATCTGTTGGTTCAACCAAGCAGCATTGAAGGATCAGTTCGATTTATTATTACAAAAAGAGATCGGTCTATTTCTGAAGAAGCCGCAAATAATAGATTGTTTCATCAAGTAGACCAATTAATAAGCTTGTTTACTGAAGAACTTGGAAAAGCAGATGCCGAAGCTAAGAGCATATCTAAATATCTTAACCCTTTTAAAATTGCCGGTAAAATTATTAAAGAGGCTCTTTTTTCAGAAGAGATGCAAAAAAAAGAAAAGCAATATGCAGAACTACAGAGTTTACAGGCTAGGTTAGAAGTTTTAAAGTTGATTAAAAGGTCGAACACTAATTTCGTTAATCCATTAGATCACGGTGAAAGTAGGTCTCTAATTGCTTCCATCTTAACTGATTCCAATTTGAAGCCAAAACCTGTTAATAAGGACCAATTTCGTTTTACCTTAAAGGATACAGCCCACGTTAAGTTTAAACATCTCATTCTAAAAATTGCAAGGAATGGATATCAAGTTGTTGGTAACATTTTAGAAGCACATAGTGCGATTAATCGCTGTGAAGAAGAAATTAAGTATGTAAAATCAGTCTCTCAGCATCATGCAGAATCATTGGAGAAGTTAAATAATAATAGGGGTGAAGTCATTCCATTTGATGAAAAAGAGCACAGTCGTGTAACACAAAATACTCAAATTATGAAAGGGTTGATAGGTGACTGTGATCGGGAAATCAAGCAGCTTAAATTTGAAGAACAAAAATTAGTTAAAAAATTATCGAAACATAGCCGGGAAAGAGAATCTTTAGATACAGATGATTTAGAACTACATTGGAAAGACAGCGTTAATAAATCGGCGTATCCATGGCTGTGGTATACGAAAGATTTCGTATATCAAGATATTCCTTATGATGATCCGCGCCCAGGTTGTGTTAATGGAGATTTTTATAATACCCAAGAAGATAAAGGTGCCGGTTATTACAAAAGTACTTACAAGTCTGGTTGGTTTAAGCCAGGTAAAGCTTGGGTGGAAATTTACGTTGCGCGTAAAAATTTGCCTGCTAATCGACAACATATTACAGATATTAGAATGACAG
>JAFEDN010000009.1 GCA_018241585.1 Pseudomonadota bacterium
ACGGTGGTCAACCAAGCAGGGTTTATTTTACCAAATATTTGCCAAAAGTTCGCTAAATTTTCTGAACTGGTACTAATGATCATAGCAATCGGTTCAGATTGCCATTGGTCTAATATCGTGCGCCCATCTACAGCTGGGCGCTGCCTCCTATAGCAAATTATCTGATTGACCTTGGCGCTACGTTCTTGTAAGGCGTCTTTTAAAAGAGGCCGAGCGGGCTCACCGCAAAAAATAGCAATTTGTTTATTCTGAATATTTTGCAGTTCAGCCATCATGATAATACCCTGACTATTATAGGTTGCAGGGACAATCAAATGAGTTATTCCACGGCTGCGTAAGCTTTGAGCAGTACCTGGGCCGATGGCAATGATTAGGATATGAAGATTTTTTTTCAAAGCGTTAACGATATTATCGTTGACAGCGTTAGCGCTAACAAAGATGGCAATATGATACTGATTAATTCGATCTAGTGCTTTTTTGTATAGGCGATTATCAATTGTTTCAATTATAATTGTGGGGAATAAAATAGTTTGGTATCCATTCTGCTTTAGCAAATCATCTAACTTTTTAGCTTGATGAATAGGTCTGGTAATAACAATGGTTTTATTTTGTAGCATAAAAGAGCTTCCGATTAAGCCATTTGTGCAAAAAGTTTTTCCCCGACCTGCCGGCCGATTTTTTCAGCTTGATCAACGGGCCCATAACCCTCTGCTCTGATTAGATGTTGGTTAGCCGGATCGCCAAAACAAGCTTGCAAAAATAGCTGTTTGCTTTGTAATTTTGCGTAAGCGCCAATGGGACTATAACAGTCTCCCCCTAAAAATTGATTAACTGCCCGTTCTGCGGTGACACATTGTTGAGTTTCCCAATGATTTAAGCAGGAAACTAGTTTCAAGGTATCCGGATCATCTTCCCGGATTTCAATCCCTAAAGCACCTTGGCCAATAGCCGGTATAAAATCTTGTGGATCGAGATATTGTTGAATACGGTTTTCCAAACCTAACCTTTTTAAACCTGCGCAAGCTAAAACGATAGCCGAATACTCGTCTCTATCCAGTTTAGCCAAGCGGGTTTCAATATTGCCGCGTAAAGGTTTAATAATAATATCCGGGCGAATAGCTTTTAACTGAAACTGCCGGCGAGGGCTGGAAGTCCCCACAATAGCGTTGACAGGCAATTGGCTTAATAAGCATGAGTTATTTGCTATCAAAACATCGCGTGGGTCTTCACGTAGACACACGGCAGCTAACATTAATCCCAGACAAGGAAAAACAGATAGGTCTTTAAGGGAGTGCACCGCAAGATCAGCCTCATGGCTTAATAAGGCCGCTTGCAATTCTTTTACAAACAGCGACTTCCCACCGATTTGGTTTAATGCGACCTCGGTTTTTTTATCTCCTTCGGTAACTAGTCTAATGAATTCAATTTTAACGTCAGGGTAATGCATTGCTAGCTGCTGCTTCACCCAATTGGCTTGCCACATAGCCAATGGGCTTTTACGCGTAGCGATTCGCAGCGATTTCCGCTTCAAATGAACGGAAAGGCCGCTCCGCTCTGCTCCCGCTTGCGATCCCTCATCAGGTAATGAGTCGGAGCTATATTTTTTCATAACTTAAAAACTCAGCTAGAATTATCGGCTATTTATTCATTAAAAGATGTTAATTTTTGATCTTTGATGCTCCAGAGCTGATTGAGCCAGCCTTGTACATTCTTACGAAACAGCCGGTCCTGATAAGGGTCGCCGATCAGATCGGCAGTAACAGGCAGCAGCTCAATATGCAAATGAATCTTTTTG
Source organism: Pseudomonadota bacterium (assembly GCA_018241585.1). GTDB lineage: Bacteria > Pseudomonadota > Gammaproteobacteria > Coxiellales > Coxiellaceae > JAFEDN01. The sequence goes on from JAFEDN010000009.1 coordinate 1,796, forward strand.
ACCTTGCCTAGTAAAAAATCAAAAAGACTAAAATACTGTGGATGGTATTGTAAACTCACATTAATGATTGAACTTAAATGGTTCTGTAATTCGCTCAATACCAATGCTACGCCGGTAGCTTTGGGTTTCAAAAGGTGTTGATAGGGTGATTGCTGAGATTCTTTTTTCGCTGTGGTAAACCGGGTTCCTTCAACAAATATAACTACTGTGGTTGGAAATTCTTTAAATTTATTACATGAGGCTCGAGTGGTTTGAATATCGATATTTTTTAATTCCGGTTTTTTGCGAATTTGTTCATGACTGTGACGCGCCATAAAGGGATAACCTAACAAGTAACAAGCTAAACCTGCGCCAGGTAGGGTCCACAATAATTCTTTCTTCATAAAGAATTTTAAATTGGGAATTTTATGTCGAAAGTAGATGCCCAAAATTAATATATCGATCCAACTTTGGTGATTACAAATCAGAAGATACCAGTGATTTGTATCTAAATTGTTTGGGCCTGCTATTTCCCATTTAGCGCCATCAAATATTTTTAAAATGAGAGCATTAATATCCATCCACCATACGGGCCAATTTTGTATCCAGGCCCGCCCTTGATGCCGCCAATTTTTTATCGGTAGCAGCAAGACTATCCCGGAAAATATAATGATCAGAGTAGAGACAATAACCATGTTGATGAATAAAAGAATTAAAACGATTATAGCGCGCAAAAAATGTATCATATAAATTTCAATAAGTTAAAAAACAGCAGAAATTGCTGCTATTTAGCTCCTTTTTTTAATTTTAATGCTTGCTCGTAAATATCTTGAGGCTGCTGCTGTATTCGCATATAGAATGGACACTCTTCTTGGAGTGAGGTTTCACAATTTTCATAGCCTCCTAAGTTTTGACTCCATTTTCCACCTTGAGGGATAAACGCCAGAACTTTGAAAGCTAAAATTACTGGGAAGTCCGTTGGTATATCGCTTCTGTATACACAGAAAATTTGGCCGACGTTGGTCCCGCGCCATTGAGCACCTGAAAATTTTGTGAGCTTGTCTACAAAGGAAACATCATAACTTTTCCAGCCCCCTTCTGCCTGCCAAGTATTGCTTTCAGGGTCTTTTTGTAAAGCGCTAATTGCCGGGCAATACAGCGCTACATTCGGTGGCGGCGTTTTAGCCGGAGTGCTCGGGCCTGCCGCTAAAGCCATGGCCGGTAACATTAAAGTTAATAACGTTGATCTTTTTAGGGTAGCTTGTGTTATCATGAGCCAGATTTTACCATTTTAGATCAATGATGGCGACTTATATTATCGGAGATGTACAGGGATGCTACCGTGAGCTGCAAAAGCTGCTGGAATACGTTCATTACGACCCCAGTAAAGATCGTTTAGGTTTTGTTGGTGATTTGGTCAACCGGGGTCCAGACTCTTTATCCACATTGCGTTTTATTAAAAGTTTACCCAATCCATTAATCACCTTAGGCAACCACGACCTTTATTTACTTGCTATCGGCTACGGCGTAGTCGATTATCGAGGCCACCACACCCTTCAGGAAGTATTAAATGCCCCTGATAAAATGGAACTATTAGACTGGCTACGTCAGCAACCTTTGGTTATGAGCGTGCCGCATTTTAATTCAATCATTGTCCATGCAGGCGTTCCCCCGCAATGGAACTTAGCAGAACTAATCCACTATGGAGAGCTCGTTGCTCAACATCTTCAAGGTCCTGATTTTAAAAATTTTTTAAGAGATTTAGAATTACATCGGGAAGATACCGTCGAATGGAAAAACAATTTGGCTGATCCCGAAAAATTAAGATATATAGTCAATGCCCTAACTAGGATGCGATTCTGCACTAAAGAAGGGGTGCTAGATTTGACTAATAAAACAGCAAAAACAGTCCATCCTGAATTATTTCAGCCTTGGTATCAATGGTATCGGCTCCCTCAAAAAGTTTTATTTGGACATTGGGCTGCCTTGGAAGGAACAACCACGCATGCTCAATGTGTGGCATTAGATACAGGTTGCGTATGGGGAAAAGAACTCACTGCATACCGGCTAGAGGATCAAGCTCTTTTTTCGTCAATTTGAAGCAGTAGTGGCCGTTCTGCGTATGCCTGTTCAACCCCGCGAACGTTTACCTTGTTCTTTCTAATTGGAAACAGTTAAAAGAAAAACGATTCTTTTCGTCAATAGGATGAGCATAGCAATGGGTTGCTTGCCAGTGAGTACTATCCCAATTTGGAAAAAAGGTATCTCCGGTCAAATCGGAGTCGATAAATGTCAGATACATTCGCGTCGCGAAATCAATGGTTTGTTCAAAAATTGAGCCGCCGCCGATAACCATCAATTCTTCCTGACCGTTAAAGGAGTTTAGGGCGGTTTCTAAGGAATTGTAAATTTCACATCCTGGAATGTTCAAATGGGTTGAGCGGCTGATGACTAGGTTTCTTCTATGAGGTAAAGGCTGACCAATGCTTTCCAATGTCTGCCTGCCCATTAAAATAGTTTTCCCTATGGTTATTTTTTTAAAATAGGCCAGCTCCGCCGGTAATTGCCATGGCATTTTGCCTGCTGCACCAATTACCCTACTGTTAGTCATAGCGGCTACTAAAGAAATCATGCGGATACTTCGTTTTCTAAATAAAGATTGAAGCGCTTCAGGCAAGCCATGGCATTCTCTATAGTTAAAGGTTTAGTGATGATATCGTCTATGCCATGCTGAAAACAAATATCCTGATGTGTTTTATCTAACTGCGCGGTTAATGCAATGATAGGGGTATGCTGATAGTTAGAATATTTAGTACGAATTTCATTTGACACCCAGAAACCATCTTGATCGGGTAACCCAATGTCTAAAAAGATAATATCGTAGAAATTTTGATTTTTATTAATGAATTCAATAGCCTTGGCCGCAGTATCGGCGACATCCACCTGACCGTTAAACTTATTTAAGAGTGAGACCGCGATCTTTTGAATAAGGAAGTTATCTTCCACTAGCAAAACCGAATGAATTTTTTTGCTTGCGTTGACAGACTGAGCAATGGCCAGTTTTTGCGGGGTATGTAAAATACTAGCCTGATTAAAGGATTGTTCTCCAATATCAAAAGACTCTCCTTGTTCTTGAGCGACCGTCATCGGTAGACTGATATAAAACTTAGAGCCTTTTCCTAATTCACTATCGACTCGAACTTTGCCATTTAATTTTTGCAGTGATTTCTTAACGATAGCTAAACCTAAGCCACTACTATAATAAGAGGTTTTAAAAACAGGTTTCAATTTAAAGAAGCTTTCAAAAATTTGATTGATATTTTCTTTTGCAATACCCATTCCAGAATCTTCAACCATGATCAGTAAAGGATATTTGGTCGTATCGGTCACTTCCGGATTACTCATGATTTGTACCTTGATATAGCCACTTTCCGTGAATTTAAAGGCATTACTCAACAGGTTAAGGATGATTTGTTCAAGCAGCGAGCGGGAAGTCAAGAAATGACTAGGAATGTCCTGAGGATAAATAATTTCAAAGGATAAGCCCTTTTGTTGCATGATAGGTACAAACAAAGCTCTGAGTTTTTGTAACAGATCAGGTAAATTAACCACTTCTTCAGACGTGAAATCTTTTTCTTCTTTTTCCAAAGAGATTAATTCTATGACATTATTAAGCAAAGATATAAGCTCTTTACTGGAATGGATTAACCCTTTAATTTCAGCATCAAACTGGGCAGGGATCCGTTCGTGTAACCAATTAGCAATACCATATATTCCCACTAACGGGGTGCGAATATCATGTGTGATGTTAGTGATAAATTGTGTTTTGGCTTTGTTGGCCGCTTCGGCCTTTTGCTTGGCAACTTCTAATTTTTTTTCAATTTGTACTTGGGTAGTGACGTCTGTGGAAATACCCAAGATTCCCACGGCTTCATTATTTTGATCTAACATGGGTGACTTACTAGCTAAATAAAATTTTTCTTCACCGTCTAAAATTACTGTTTCCATGGAAATAGAGGGTTGTTTAGTTTCCATCACCTTTAAATCGTGGTCTCTGATTTGTTTGGCCAGCCTAGGGTCCCAGCCCAAGCGTTTAGCTAAGTCAAAAACAGTGGTGCCGATAATATCATGGCGGCTATTTAAGCCTACGCACCGTGCTTGTTGGTCGTTGCAACCTATAGACCGGCCTTCTTTATCCAACCAATAAATATTACTTGGAGAAGACATCAAAATGCTTTCCAAATAAAAATCGGTAGCGTGCACAGTTTTTTTCAGTTTTTCTTGCAGCAGCTTAAACTCAGTAACATCGGTTGAAATTCCTAAAACGCCAATGAGCTGACCTTCAGAATTATAAAATGGCGCTTTGTAAGAAAAAAAGAAGTGATCACCGACTGTTTCTTCGAACACGATCGATTGTTGTTTGGTCATCACTTGCCGGTTATTTTCAGAGATCGAACAGATTTGTTCTTTAATGACAGGATCATTGTTCAAAGACAATTCCTGTAGAGCCAATCCCGCCACTTCAGCCATACTATTTGCACCCAGATTTTTAATTTGAGTGTCATTACAAAGCAATAGATGATTCTCTTGATCGGTCCAATAAATATGGAGTCCTTGATATGAAGCATTGAGTAAGCTATTTAAATAAGTTTCAGTTTGGTTGGAAATTTTTTTTCTGCCGATTAAATAGCGGACCTGTTTTTTTTCTGTAAATTTCCATTCATAAAAATCATTTTCTACATAATGATCATAAAAATTTTTGCCGATAGGTTCAATTTTAGGAAAAAGAATTCTGGCGCTTTTATTCAGTGCTAGGATATTATTATCCGAATCTAAGAAAATGATTAAATCCGTTAATTCATCGTAGATATCAAATACATCCATATAGAGCTTCATTAGTGGTTAGAGAATGATGCAATGAGTGGACACTTCCTTGGCAGTTTCCTGAAATCTAGCCGGTAATTGAGAAAACACACTACAGAAAGAAGATAATACCCCGGTACAATTTTCATAAAAAGTGGGCCGTTTAATATTATCTGTTTTTTTTGGTGGCTTTTGAACGTCAGAAAGAAGAATCGCAAGCCATCTCAATATCAAGTGTGGAGGTAAGGCTTTTTGTGCAGCAATCAATGAGCAAATAGTTGTAATAGCATTCGGTGGCAAAGATTTATTAAATTGAGGCAGCCCTTCAATTTTTAACTGATCAAAACTTGGAGTTGCTAGGATTTCATTTAAGCGGGAAAGATCGTATAACACCTGCTCTCTTGCTTCTGAAGTAAAGATAGTATCTCTTACTAAGCATTTTATTAATGCTTTTTTGACTCTATTTATTTCTCGCTGGTTATCAGAACTTTCATCTACAATTTCTGGAGAACTATCATCTGATATTTCTGAAACTTCCTCTTGATGACTAATGAATGTTTTCACTTCAGGGTCAGGAAAAAATGTAACGGAACGAGTTGTTGTTTTCGCGTCTAAAGATTTTCTTCGAAAGCTTTCGTTTCCAGGCGGGTCAGTTAGCCGAGTTGGTACTGGACAGGATTTGCTTCTTGCCAAAAGATCTGCTTTAAGCCTTCCAGTTAGGACCAATTTTTTTTGTTCTTCAAAGGGTTTAACAGAGTATCTCACCACTTTGAAAATGTTGTCCAAATTGCAGAAAAAAGCGATAACTTTATAAACGAGTTGATTGCTTTTTACAGTTACATGATCTTTGTGATCTTCACGACCTTGATAAAAAAAGCAATGAGGCAGGAGATTGGACCCAACTAAAGAAAACATAACCATTTCTGTAACCGCCGACTTTATTAACTCGGTTTTGACCAAGAGATAAAAATCTAAAGGAACGCCCTTTTTTTTATGGGCGATACAAGTCAGTTTTCCTGTTCTGCAATTGTCAATGTATGAACGATAGTTGCGGGTTATTTTGGCTTCGACGAAATCGTCCAAGGCTTTGGCTAATGAAAAATTTTCGCTTTTGTCAATTTGTTCAGACATTAATTGACACTCTTCATCATAGTATAGATGATAGTTCAGCAATAACTTTTTTTTACGCTGTCTAAGTAGTTTATTTTTGGTTGCTTCTTCAAGAGTGTATATAAAAGGAATCTCTTTATTTTCAAGCACTTTATTATTTTTTCTAAGATAATCAGTGGTCTCCTGAATAGATTTTATCCATGCTCGTTCTCCGTTAACAGCTGTTAGCCAACTCTCCTTACAAATTTCTGAAAAAGAAACAGATTTATTATCAGACTTATGAGTGACTGCAAGAGATTTAATTAAAGCAACATGAACATAAGAGAAAGCATAGCCCACCATAAACATGATGCTCTTGCAGGATAAATCTTTAAAAGATTCAAATTGTTCTACAGATAAATAACTGATTTTCAAATCAGGGGACGGAAAAGGTTCATAATCATACTTGGGGCTAAAGCCAACAACGATTTTGGCGTCCTTCTGGTTTGACGGCATGCCGGGGATTTTTTGATGTTCTAGATAATTGTGGCTAGTTATTACATGTTTAGTCATAATCACCTCCTGCTTCTTCCCCAACAATTGAATATTCTATTTGAAGAGGATTTGAATTTATTCAATTAAATTAAGGTAAAAATAAATTACAATTGATATATACTATTCTTTTTAAGAAAAAATTACAACTTTTTATAAATTTCCATCCGTACTTATCTGTACCTAAAGTTCTTCTTGTAAGAAATTCTTTATAGGTTACCTAAGAAATAGAGAAACAGCAATAGCCTTTTTTGAAAACATTGAGTTGCTGAATTAAAAATAAAATTTTATGATATGAGGCTTTCGACTACAGGAACAGAAAAAAAATGATACAGCGCTTCTCAGTTGCTTTAGCATGTGCAACTTTCAGCTTAATGGCTTGTGCCGATGCCGCTATGGCGGCCGCTGCGCAGACGCCTCCTGTTGGGGCTGAAGATCAATATGCTCAATATCCCGCTATTAATTATGGAACAGGTGAGAAAGCGGACCAAATAAAAAGAGGGGAGTATTTGGTTAAAATGGGCGACTGTATTGCTTGTCACACCGAGCCTGGCGGTAAACCTTTTTCAGGTGGGTTGGCTTTTGACACGCCTTTCGGCACTATTTATAGTCCGAATATCTCGCCGGATAAAAAGACCGGTATTGGCAATTGGACCAATGCTCAGTTTTTTAAAGCCGTACGTGAGGGTATCGCTCCGGACGGTTCTTATTTTTACCCTGCGTTCCCTTTCCCTTACTACAATAAGCTTACCGATCAAGATTTGCAGGATATTAGAGCCTATCTTAACGCCATTCCGGCTGTTGCTAAGCCCAATAATACCAATCACATGATGTTCCCTTTTAATTGGCGTTTTCTGCAATTAGGCTGGCGCCTGATGTTTTTTGAATTTCAGAAAACCGGCCCATATCAGCCCGACCCAAGGCACGATGCTAGTTGGAATCGAGGAGCCTACTTAGTGCTGGGGCTGGCGCATTGTGATATGTGCCATACCTCAATGTACTATCTTTTGTCGAAAAAATTTGTTTTGGGTGCGCCGATTAAAAAATATCACTTAACCGGCGGATTTGTGAACGGTTTTTACGCACCAAATATTTCTGGAAGCCGGATGAAGGATGTGACGGTCGAGCAATTGTCGAATGTTTTTAAACATGACCAACTTTTAGAGGGCGGCACTGTCCAAGGCCCCATGAGAGAGGCCAATCACGATAGTTTCCAATATTTGACCCCTGAAGATGTTCAATCCATTTACAATTATCTAGTTACCGTGCATAGCAAAAACCCTCCGCAGGAAAAAGCGGTTTCAGGAACAGCAGAAGGTAAGAAAATTTATGATCAATATTGCACGGGATGTCATAGTACTGGCGCGGGGGGCGCCCCTAAAATGGGAGACCCCAATGCATGGCTGCCATTAGTAAAGCAGGGGAGAAATGTTTTATATCAAAACGCCATCCACGGTATTGATGGCATGCCTCCCAAAGGGACTTGTTCAACTTGCAGCGAGCAAGACATTAAAAACACGGTTTCCTATATTATCGAACAAAGCACCGGCGCTAATGCTGCAGCGGCTCCTGCGCAGCCGGCGAAACAATTAACACTGGAAGATGGCAAACAAATATATGAACAATATTGTCAAGCCTGCCATAATGGCGCCTACCCAGGAGCACCGAAATTAGGGGATAAAGCTGCGTGGGCGCCGCTAATCAAACAAGGTATGGACATATTAATTTTAAATACGGTCAACGGAATCGGTAACATGCCTGCCAAAGGCAGTTGTGCAAAATGCAATACTGCGCAGATCAAAGCCGCAGTAAAATATATGGTTAATGAGAGTAAATCCGAAGGCGATTACATGCTTTGGTAAGGAAAATTTAGATATGAAAAAATGGCTGAATTGGTTATTAGCGGTGTTAAGTTTGGTGGTTTCCTTGCCGGCTTGGGCAGAACAAGAAATATCCAGATTAAATATGACGCCTGGGGTCACTCCCATAAGCCAAAGTATTTATACGCTCCACATGCTGATATTTTATGTTTGTATTGTCATCGGTATTGTGGTCTTTGCCGCTTTGATTTATTCGTTAATCGAGCATCGTAAATCCAAAGGCGAAAAACCGGCAGATTTTCATTCCAGCTTAAGTATTGAAATTTTGTGGGCGGTAATTCCATTTATAATTTTGATTTTAATGGCCATTCCGGCAACTAAAGTGCTTATTGCTATGAACGATACTTCAAAACCAGATATCAATATTAAAGTCACCGGGTATCAATGGAAATGGCAGTACCAGTATTTGGATTATGACATTCAATTTTTTAGTAATTTAGCGACTCCGCAAGAACAGCGAGCAGGTAAAAATCCAAAAGGCCAGTGGTATTTGCTGGAAGTGGATCATCCTTTGGTGGTGCCGATTAATAAAAAAATCCGTTTTTTAGTGACATCTAACGATGTGATTCATTCCTGGTGGGTGCCGGCTTTAGGAATTAAAAGAGATGCTATCCCTGGCTTTATCTATGAAGCCTGGGCTACGGTTACCACTCCTGGGATATATCGTGGCCAATGTGCAGAATTGTGTGGCGTGGGCCATGGTTTTATGCCCATTGTAGTTGAAGCCAAAACCCAGGCGGATTTTGATAAATGGGTTGCTGAGAATGCACCTTCCAATAAGCCCGCGGCTCCAGCCGCCCCCTTAACGCCGGATGCTTTAATGAGTGAAGGTCAACAAGTATACAATACCACTTGTAGCGTCTGTCACAAGACAGATGGCAGTGGCATGCCTCCCGCTTTTCCTGCTATGCGAGGAAGTAAAGTGGCTAACGGTCCGGTTCAAGGTCATATTGACATCGTTTTCCATGGCAAACCGGGTACGGCAATGCAGCCTTTTGGCCCACAACTCACCGATGAGCAAATTGCGGCTGTGATTACTTATGAAAGAAATAGTTGGGGCAATGGCGATAAATCGAAATTTGGCAAGCAAGCTGGTGGTGTGGTTCAGCCTGCTGATATCAACAAGGAACGCAATAAATAAAAACATGATTTCCAAATAGCTGGAGAGTATATGAGTTCAAGCACTGCATTACATAGCGGTTACCCGCATCCCCGAACCTTATCGGATCGGATCAAAAGATGGGTTTTTACCACCAATCACAAAGATATTGGTAATTTATATTTGCTGACTTCTTTGATTATGTTTTTCATAGGCGGAGCTATGGCCATGCTGATCCGCTTGCAACTTTTTCATCCGGGCAGCCGACTGATGGACCCTGACTTCTATAACCAAATGGTTACCATGCATGGTTTGATCATGATTTTTGGTGTCGTTATGCCCGCTTTCGTGGGTTTGGCCAATTGGCAGTTGCCGTTAATGATTGGTGCGCCCGATATGGCTTTGCCACGACTGAATAACATGAGCTTTTGGTTATTGCCTTTTGCTTTCATCCTCTTGTTTAGCACCCTGTTTATGTCTGGCCCTGCTCCCAATTTTGGTTGGACTTTTTACGCGCCACTATCTACTACCTATGGCCCGCCTAGCACGGACTATATGATTTTCGCTATCCACATTATGGGACTGTCTTCCATTTTAGGTTCGATCAACATTATTGCTACTCTGTTGAATATGCGTAACAAAGGCATGCGATTGATGGATATGCCTATTTTTTGTTGGGGCTGGTTCATTACCGCATTTTTGTTGTTAGGAATTATGCCGGTGCTCGCCGGTACGGTCACTATGATGTTGACTGATAGGCATTTCGGCACCAGTTTTTTTAATGCTGCTGGCGGGGGCGATCCTTTGCTGTTTCAACATCTTTTTTGGTTTTTCGGCCATCCTGAGGTGTACGTGCTGATTCTGCCTGCCTTTGGAGTGATTTCGGAGATCATTCCTACCTTTAGCAGAAAACGTTTATTTGGCCGAAACGTGATGATTTATGCTATTGGAGTGATTGCGGTGCTTTCATATATTGTCTGGGTACATCACATGTTTACCACAGGCGTACCGTTAGCAGCCGAGTTGTTTTTCATGTACACCACTATGCTGATTGCAGTTCCGACCGGCGTCAAAATTTTTAACTGGACTGCTACAATGTGGCGGGGCGCAATGACCTTTGAAACGCCGATGCTGTTTGCTATCGGCTTCTTGTTTTTCTTTACGATTGGTGGTTTTTCAGGACTCATGTTATCCATCGTTCCAGCGGATTTTCAATATCAAGACACCTACTTTGTGGTCGCTCATTTCCATTATGTATTAATAGCGGGTTCAATTTTTGCATTAATGGGCGGTATTTACTTTTGGATACCTAAATGGACCGGAGTCTATTACAATGAAAAAGTGGGTAGATGGCATTTTTGGTTATCGATTATCAGCTTCAATATTACTTTCTTTCCCATGCATTTTTTAGGATTAGCTGGAATGCCCCGGAGAATTCCAGATTACGCATTACAGTTCACCGATTTCAATATGATTGCTAGTATTGGTGCTTTTATATTCGGTTTGTCACAACTGTTGTTTCTCTATAATGTTTTTTATTGCATGGCTGGAAAAGGTGTCAAAGCTTCAGATCGAGTTTGGGAAGGTGCTCGCGGATTAGAATGGCTAGTGCCTTCGCCGGCTCCTTATCACACGTTTACACAATCCGCCCATTTTCATGAAGGCGAAAAACATTAGTGAATCAATATACCAAAAAGAGGGTAAAACGGGTCAGCCTTATTTTGTCGATTGCTGTGGTCGGCATGTTTGGTTTTGCTTACCTGCTGGTGCCTTTTTACAATGTATTGTGTAAACAGTTAGGAATTAATGGTAAGCCTGAGTTAGTACCTGTTGCCCAATCCAAAGATCAGGACGTCAGCCGGATGCTGACCATGCAATTTGTGACTTCAACCAATGCTAATTTACCTTCTTTTGATTTTTACACCAAGACCAACTCATTGCAATTTCATCCAGGGGAAAACAAAACAGTATTGTTTTACGTTAAAAATAATACAGATCATGAAATCACCGTTCAGGCCATTCCCAGTGTAACCCCCGGCTTAGCAGCACAATACGTTAAAAAAACCGAGTGTTTTTGTTTCACTCAACAGACATTGGCTGCTCATGAAGCAAAAATCATGCCGCTATTATTTCATATTGATAAAACCATTCCCAACGACATCAATACGCTCACACTATCTTACACTTTGTTTACTGTAAAAAAGAAAACCCAAACTTAAAAAATTGATTTTTTAATGCAAGTAAAAGCATTTGAGTGCGGAAAATCAAGCAGATTTTTTAATTCCGCCTAGCTTTTCCATTTACTGCTATTTTTTGGTATGATTATCGCTTATTTATAAAAGGGTATGCTATGTCTTCAGAGCAGCATCAACATCACGGCAATTATTATTTACCTAATCCAAGCTACTGGCCGATTATCGGCTCGGTAGCTATTTTCTGTTTGTTAGTCGGGGCTGCTAATTGGCTGCATGGTAATGTCATCGGTCCAGTGCTATTTTTTGTTGGTGCAATTATTTTAGCCATCATGTTATTTGGATGGTTTGGAACGGTGATTAGTGAAACTCGAGCTGGCTTATTACAAGACCCTCAAGTAGATCGGTCCTTTCGATGGGGCATGGTCTGGTTTATATTTAGTGAGATAATGTTCTTTTTAGCCTTCTTCGGCGCACTTTTTTATGCCAGAGTTTTCTCTGTACCTTGGTTGGCCGGGCAGGGCAACAACGCGGCAGTATTAACTCATCTGCTTTTGTGGCCCAGCTTTACCCATAGTTGGCCCTTGTTTCAAACTCCTAATCCTGCCTTATTTAAAGGTCCGATGGAAGTGATGTCCGCTTGGGGTATTCCAGCCATCAATACCGCCATTTTATTAACCAGCGGCGTCACCATCACCATAGCCCATTGGGGGGTATTAAAAAATCGCCGTGTGCAAATGATGCTGGCTCAATTTGTTACTATCTTACTAGGCATCGCTTTCTTATGCTTGCAGGCTCACGAATATTGGGACGCTTATCATTTGAAGCAATTAAAATTATCAGCCGGTATTTATGGAACCACTTTCTTCATGTTGACCGGTTTCCATGGTTTGCACGTAACGATTGGCTCCATCATGTTGATTGTGATCTTGTGGCGAATGTTAAAAGGCGATTTTAACAGCCAAGAACATTTCGGTTTTGAAGCCGTTTCTTGGTATTGGCATTTCGTCGATGTGGTATGGTTAGGATTATTTATTTTTGTTTATTGGCTTTGATTTAAGGTGCTAGCGGATGTGGGTGAATCCAGCCTAATCCATAAGCTAAAAACAAAAAGACAAAAAGAAGCACTGAAAGACCAATACGCCAAGAAAGCGCTTTGACCATGTGCATAACGTCTTTTCGATAGAGTAAATAATATAATGCGCTAATTAAACAATAAAAAATGACTATCAATACACAGACAACGAACCATCTCACTAACATCCGATTAACCCTCCGTTTTGGCTCCTGGCAATTTGCCCCAGGTCTCATCCCCACTTTAGCAGTAATTTTGCTACTGCCAATCTTGATCTCATTAGGCGTCTGGCAATTGCATCGTGCTACAGCCAAACAACAACTGATAAACCAATTGGCCATCCGCTCTGCTCAAGCGCCGCAACGGTTAACCAATGCCGAATCGATTCCTCAATACACGCCACTGCAGGTTCCAGGCCATTACGATAAAGACCACATCATTCTACTGGATAATAGCATAGTAAACCACCAGGTGGGTTACGATATCGTAGCGCCTTTTTTAATTTCAGGCGATAACAAAATTTTATTAGTAAATTTAGGATGGGTATCTAAACAGGATTATAAAAGGGCAAAGCTCAATGCTTTTTTCCAAAAAAATAATCCAAATATGATCAACGGCTTAGTAAAATATCCTGAACATCAATTAGTACTAGCAAAAACTGGCCCGCCGCAAGATTGGCCTTACTTGGTTGAGGATATACGTATCAATACATTAAGCCAAATATTAAATAGACCTTTACGTGAATTTATTTTACTATCGACTGATGCCTCAGGCTTCACTCATCATTGGAACATAGTAACCGCAATCAGTCCGCAGCGGCATCTCGGTTACGCCTTTCAATGGTTTGCTTTAGCAGTAACCTTGCTCATTCTATATATTAAGGTCAACCTGGTTCCACATGAGAAAAAATAATGCAGCAATCCAAAACATCCAAAAAACTGACAGATGGTAAACAATCCACGCTAGGCAATCACCCTTTAACCGTGGTACTGATTATGGCCTTATTGTTTATTGTGCCCATTTTATTGGCCGATTTGTTTTACACCCATAAAACGTGGTTGCCAAAGCATACCTTAAATCATGGTCAATTGATTGCTCCCCCTTACTCAATGCGTGGCCTTGCTTTAAACCCCGAAGACCTTCACCAGCAATGGGGACTAGTGTATGTTCACACTGGCCGATGTGATTCACTTTGTCAACGATCATTGTATAATATGTTACAAATCCAGAAAGCTTTAGGTAAAGATATGAATCGCTTGCAGCGGCTTTTGGTGATTTCACAAATGGACTCGATTGACGACCAATTGCAAAAGTTGTTGAACGACAGCAAAACCTTGTATAAACAAGTTGACCCTTCAATCATGGGCAAACGACCTAAATCGCCCGCTGCTTTTTATGTAATCGATCCTTTTGGAAATGTTATCTTGGCTTATCAGTATGATACCAAGCCGGAATGGATATTGGATGATTTAAAATTTTTAATGGGTCAAATAGGATAATTTTTTAGATAGATGCAAGAAACTATGAATTACCATAAATTAGCAAAAATCGCCTTAATATTGGCTGTATTTGTTATCATGCTCGGCGCTTACACACGCCTGACCGACGCTGGATTAGGTTGTCCAGATTGGCCTGGGTGCTATGGCCACATGGTTTTACCCAATTCCACGCCTGCATTAACAGATGCGGCACAAAAATTTCCAAATCAACCTATTGTTGCTCATAAAGCGTGGACTGAAATGGTGCACCGCTATGTAGCAGGAGCTTTAGGTCTATTGATTATAATCTTAGCCGTTTGGTCGATTATAAAACATCGTAGTCAAAAGAACTTGCCCTTAGTCGCCCCTCTGTTATTGGTAGGAGTGTTAATCTTTCAAGCTGTGTTGGGTATGTGGACTGTTACTTTGAAGCTTTTGCCTTTAGTAGTGACTGGGCATTTGCTGGGAGGCATGACCATTGCCGCTTTACTGAGTTGGGTAGTTTCTGCAACTCGTCAAAACAGAAATATCACTTTACCCGATGGGGGATCGCAAGAGGGAGGAGAGCGGCAGCGAGCTTCCGCTTCATTACTGAGACCCGGCCTTGTCAGGGCTCAGTATAAAAATCAGAAAACTGCTGTCACTGTAGCCACAGCGGCTGGATTGATTATTTTGATCATCCAATTATTTTTAGGAGCCTGGACCAGCACTAATTATGCTGCTCTGGCCTGTGGGTCCGATTTTCCTACCTGCGCAGGTTCGCTATGGCCGTCGATGAATTGGAGTCATGGTTTTAATATTTTGAGTCCAATAGGCCCAAACTATGAAGGTGGAGTGTTGGATATGGTGACCCGGGTCACCATACAAATGGCTCATAGATACTGGGCCTTAATTACTTTCATCTATTTAGCTCCTTTGGCATTATTTTTACTCACTAATCAAATCTACAGGTCCCTGCATTATTTAGCCAGTGCTTTGCTGATTTTGTTAGTAGTGCAAATTAGTTTGGGCATTCTGAATGTCGTTAAGTTATTACCCTTGCCCATCGCAGTAGCTCATAATGGGGTCGCGGTTTTATTATTGATAATCCTGGTAGCTTTACTAGCAAGAAGCAGAGAGATTGGTTGATGCTGCGAGATTATTTAGAACTCTGTAAGCCACGAGTGGTGGCATTAATGGCGCTGACGGCTATTGTAGCGATGTTTTTAGCGGCTCCTCCAGGAGAATTACCTTGGAAGATTTTGGTGCTCGGGACTTTTGGAATTAGTTGTGCAGCGTGTTCCGGTGGAGTGATTAATCAATTAATTGACCGTCATATTGATGCCTTAATGGCGCGCACTAAAAGACGTCCTTTGGCAGCCGGCCGTGTTCACCCCTGGCAAGCTTGGTTATTAGCAGGCATTTTATTAGTTGTGAGCATGTTATTGTTGGCAAAATGGGTCAACCTTACAGTGGCGATATTAAGCTTTTTGGCTTTAGTTGGCTATGCAGGTATTTATACGCTGCTTTTAAAAAGAGCCACGCCTCAAAATATCGTTATCGGTGGTCTGGCAGGGGCCATGCCGCCTTTATTAGGATGGACTGCGGTTACAGGGCGGGTCGAAGCTCCTGGCGTATTGTTAGTGCTGATTATTTATACTTGGACCCCGCCGCATTTCTGGGCTTTAGCCATTCACCGGTACAGTGATTATGCCAAGGCCAATATCCCCATGTTGCCGGTAACGCACGGTATGGCTCTAACCCGTTTAAATATTCTGCTCTATACTTTGCTTATGATCGCAGCCACTTACTTGCCCTTTATCATTAACGCTTCAGGTTTGATTTATTGCTTAGGAGTGACTATTTTAAATGGAATCTTTCTGGCATACACAGTAGGCGTGTATCGTAATAAAAATCCAAGATATCCCTATGCAACCTTTCGTTTCTCGATTATTTATTTAATGCTATTATTTTTATTATTATTAACCGATCATTTCATTTAATTTTATGGTAACTATTCACGCCAGAGTTAGTGGTAGAGTTCAAGGTGTTTTTTTTCGTCGTTATACCCAAAAGCGCGCCCAAGAATTGCAATTAGCAGGATGGGTTAAGAATAGCGAAGATGGTAAAGTAGAACTGATCGCAACGGGTGAACAAGATAAAATAGAACAATTTATTGAATGGCTATGGCAGGGTTCTCCCAATGCCGTTGTCAAAGAAGTTTGTTGGGAACTCATTTCCCAACAAAGCTTCGCTGATTTTTCCATCAAACGTTAGTAAGAAACTCTCCATTCTCCAGGAGCTCCACTCATGGTATGCATGCAACGATGTACTGCATCGCGAGCTTCATCTCGAGTAGGAAATACTCCAAAGTTTCTATAGCCGTGGTTACAAGGGACTTTAGAAATATGACAATCTTCGTATTTGGTTACGTCAAATTCACGTGTTATCCGGAACTGCCGGCAACCATAAGCGCCGCAACGTTCAACAATTCGTGTGCCGGTAACATGGCGAGGCGCCGGGTGATAGCAAACACGGAAATTTCTTTGGACCGTAACGGTAACTGTTTTAGTGACTGGGGTACTCATAACCTTAACTGTACCTGTTTTGGTAACACCTTGAGGCTCTGTGGTTGTGGTCACGCCTGTTGTTGGAGCACTTGTGCCAACCGTTCCTCCGGTAGTAGTAGAGGTGGTCCCTGCCGCGCCGGGAGTACCCACCGTGGTGTTAGGAGTATTCATTGTATTAGGACTGGCATTAGTTGGGTTTTGACCTGTGCTGTTAACGGTCGTTCCGGTAGCAGGTTGTTGCATGTTTGGATCTGATGGTTGTTGTGTATTGTCGGTCGTATCTGCAAAGGATAACGTGCTAACTAACAAAGCTGCTGCAGAAGCGGCAACTACCATTTTAAATATTTTTTTCATTTTTTACCCCCTATGGATTAGTATACGGATTTCCCGTATATGTTAAATTCTAGCAGGCGATCTCTCATCAGGCAATGACTTAAAACTTGATGTGAATTGTTGTACATTGTGCTTTCAAACAGAGGCCATGCATTGCCAAAAAGCATAAATTAACCTATTTTGGAGTTGTAAATGAGTAAGGAAATGAAATATCAAGATATAAAAGGGCTTGAACCTGAAGTAAGAGATATCTATGAAGTGGTTGAAAGTGCTTTAATGCTTAAAGTGGTAACTTCAAATTGGTGTAATCACATTTCGATGGTATCAAGCGATATTCAGCGTGATATTCAGCTGGGCAGTAGTCCGTATAATGATCAACGTACCATTTATTTATTATACTCAGAAAAAAATAGCAAAATGACCGCATATTGGTCTGAAGACAAATTTAGTCCGCATGAAATTCCAGAAGGAAATAGAGTTAAGATACTCGAGTTGATGGCTGGGGCAAAAGGACTTCCTAGTTCAGATAGTTCTTTTGAAAGAGTGAGCTCATTATGTGGCTATACTCCCCTTGCTAATAAGGAGGTTAAGACAACATTTAATGCAAAAATTTTCTGTTTAAAAATTATTAATTCCATCTTTGCCACTGCAGACGCTGCTATGGTTAACTCTAATAAAGATTCTAAAACAATAGTTCCTGATCAGGCAAGAATCAGTTTAAAGCAACTACTGCAGTCAATCATCAAAGATTTAGCCTATTTAGATGAAGAAAATAAGCAGGAATTAGAAAAAAATATTTCTGAAATAATCAAGCAATTTTATTTAAAAACATTACGAATCTTAGTCGTTTTACGCTATGGAAGCGAAAAGCCATCCAGGGATTTATTGGCACAGGTTTCAACACAGTTCTCTTTAAGAAGACAAATACTAGATTGTCAAAGGTGCGAAGAAAAAAAACGCGCTGAAAACATGATGACACTTATACAAAAAATATGGTGTGATGAGGCTAAAGAAAATTTGGTCTTAGGTACTATTCAACAATTTAGTTTTGCTTGGAGCGCGGAAGTCACTGACCAGCTTAATAATTCGCTGCCAAGAAAATATAATTTAGAAACCGCAATAGCACTAAATTCGAAGGCTTTAAAAAAAGTAGCTGAGCAAAAGTGGGTTCAAGGAAAATTAATTAATAAGTTGGCTGCTTTAAGCCATAACCTAATTTTTACAAAGTTATTTTATTCTTATTATCTGCACGATCAGAATCAATCTGATATTCGTTTCTCACAATATTTATTTGATCATCACCAAAACCGGGTTGTTTTTTTTGATAGACCTGAATTATTGCAAATTGAATTATTTTTAGCTCTAGATTTTAAAGAAATTGAAGATTTGAAAAAAACCGAAGCTTATAAAAATTATCAAACCAAAAGGAGTGAGTTGGTCTGCACAGTTAAGGACCATTTTTTTCGCAAAAGCAATTTAACACTTGTCAAAATGGGTGAACGGCAATTATTGTCGGCCGCTGAGGGGTTTAAGAAATTATTAATGCAAGCGCCAAAAAGAATTAAAAATCAATTATCCTCTTTATCGTTAAAAAAAGAGGATCAATTATTATTGACTATAGTATCCGACCTTTTGCAAATCATTATTTCTAATCCAACTCACTTAGAGATAGCGGTTCATGTATTATTAACAATTTTTAATACTGCTACCGCCTTTGCAACTGGCGTAGTGCAGAAAGCAGCAGTAAAAGAGGTGTTGGATAAATGGTTCATGCCTGGCCATGGTGAGATGAAAAATAAATTAGACCTGGTAATAAAAAGTTTGGCGCCGGTTTCTAATCAAATTACCAGTATTGAGCTTGGAGCGGACTTGAGAGCACTCAAAAACAAAGATTCCAATGAATATTGGCAGGCGTTGACAGGTAGTTACGATTATTGTCATTGGCAGGAACTAAAAGTCAGCGAAAAAGTACCAGAAATAGATAGTCTTTTTTATTTGAATGAAATGGGTGTGACAGTTGAAACAGCAGCCCTGGAAGAAAAAATAAAAGAAATTTCTGAAGCTAAAGTTAGTCCGTTACTGGAAAAAGATAAACTTGCATTAAAATGGTTGCAGCGATGTTTGCAGAGACGAGCACTTTTTTCTGGACCTGATAAATTTGAAATTTTAACTAAGGTAAAGTCTTTTTTAACGATTTGTATCGATAAATTTGAATCTTTTAAGGACACCTATTCTTTAGTGGAATTTATGCAATCAAAAATAGAATCTATCAATGAAAATAATGCCTTAGATATTTTTTCATTAATCTATAACCAATGTTACAAGATATATATAACTAATTACACGATAGCGCTAGGCTTAATGAGCAAGGAATCAGACCCTAAAAATTATTTAATTAAGCTTTTTATTAATGGTGTTAAAGACCTTTCCTTTGAAAACTGGAGAAGATTAAGCCAAACTTTTGATATGATTCAAGGAACAATTGAAGTCAGCCTAAAAAGCAAAGACTCCTCAGAGGTCTCGCTTACAAATAGCTATAGCTTTACAGGCAGCTTTATTGTTATGAAATAAAATTTTCGACCCAAGCTGCTAAATCGGTAAATGCAGGGATATTGGAAGGTGCTTCCTGAATGGTCTTTTGACCATTACCTGTTTTTACGATAACTGTTTTAGCCTGAATTTTTAGACCAGCTTCAATATCTCGTAAACTGTCTCCAATCACCCAAGACTGCTTTGATAAATTAACTGAAAAATCCCGAGCAATTTGCAGTAACATCCCTGGATTTGGTTTGCGGCAAAAGCAAAAATCTTCATTTCTGTGAGGACAAATATAGATTGCTTGCACATTTGCGCCTACTTTTGCTAATTCATCTTGCATCTTTTGATGAATCGTCAGCAAAGTAGCCAAAGTGAAATAACCACGGCTAATGCCGGATTGATTAGATGCCACGACAACTTGGTGGCCTGCCCGGTTTAGTGCGGCAATAGCGGATAAACTACCTGGTATAGCAATCCATTCTTCAGGACTTTTAATAAAATTTTTGGATTCCTGATTAATCACTCCATCTCGATCTAAAATAATTAACACGACTGCTCCTTCAGTTAGTTCATCAGGGTGAGTTTTGCACTGCTGATAATTCAACGGAAATTATTATGTCCACGGATAAAATCTTTTATTAAAAGCGGCTTACCGCCCGGAAGTTGCACTTTCAATAATCTCAAGTAACCTGCTCCTGTTGCCACATCTATTCCTTCAGGAGTAGTTTGAATAATCGTTCCTGGAGTAAGAGCAGTATCGGCATTAATAGCTTTGGCTTCCCAAATTCGCAATGTTTTGTCTGATAATTGGGTGAAAGCCATCGGCCAAGGATTATAAGCGCGAACGTTTCGCTCTAGTTCAATAGCAGGTCTGCGCCAATCAATTTTAGCGTCTTCTTTAGAGATTTTTTTGGAGTAAGTGGCTAGTTTTTCATCTTGAATGATATTAGAAATAGCACCGTTTTCTAATAATCGCAAGGTTGCCAGCAGCGTCTGAGCGCCCTCTTTTGCAAGCAAATCGTGCAGACTACCAGAAGTTTCACTGTTATTAAGCGGGTAAGATTTTTGCATTAATATAGGTCCCGCATCCATTCTAGTAGTTAATTGGATAATAGAGACACCGGCGATTGTATCACCGGCCAGAATAGTGGATTGAATAGGGGTTGAACCTCGCCATCGAGGCAGTAATGACGGATGAACGTTTATCGCTCCCAAGGGAGCTAGCGATAATACCGATGGTGACAGCAATAAACCATAAGCGACCACCACAAGCAAATCCGGAGCGAGGCTGTGCAGAACTTCTAACTCCTTGGTCTCGTTTAATTTTTCGGGTTGAAAGACGGGAATTTGATAAGCTGTGGCTAGTTGTTTAACCGGACTGGGAGTTAATTTCCGGCCTCGTCCTGCAGGCCGATCCGGTTGAGTATAAACTGCGATGACCTTTTTTCGGTTTGCCAGCAGAATTTCTAAGCTGGGCACCGCAAATTCAGGAGTTCCTAAAAAAACGATTCTTAAATTCATGTCTCTTGTTCGTACTGAGCAATGCTATCTCGCAAATTTTGCGCATTAATGGAATTACGCGGTGCATTATAATCTTCTAAAGAAATTAATACCACTGGCCGGGATTTTTTTTGATAATGATAATGGGTTCATGATTATCCCGCACTCGTTCTATTGTCTTAGTAGGTTTGCTCTTAAGGCTGAGTAGCTCAAACAGTGCTCGCGCATTAAAATTTAAATATGAGCAGTGCACTTTACGGTATTGGAAGATAGATATTAAATCCTCACAATATCAGAATGATTAACCGGTCAGCAATTAATTTAGAATATTGGCTTAGGCTGAATAATATCCTTTCATTATCCCCTCTTAGGATGAGCTTTTTGATAAAGCATTTTGGGGGAATCAATGCTATTTTCCAAGCAAATGAAAAAGATTTAACTGCTTGCGGTTTGAAATCCGAGGTTATTCGTCAGTTGCGTCAGCCTGACGCCAAACTGATAAAATCGCAGTTGCTATGGTCGCAACAGCCAAACCAGCACATTATTACCTTGGAGCATGAAATTTACCCCTCTATACTAAAAACCATTCCCGATCCTCCGCCAGTATTGTTTATCAAGGGCGATCCTTTGGTGCTAAGCAGCCCACAATTGGCTATGGTGGGGAGTCGCCGGCCTTCCCCAGGAGGATTAAAAGTAGCGATGGAATTGGCGGCTGCTTTATCCCGTTGTGGCTTGATCATTACCAGCGGTTTGGCTAATGGGATTGACGGAGCCTGTCATCGTGGTGCGCTGTCCGTTACTGGCAAAACAGTGGCAGTGCTTGGCTGCGGGCTAAACCGTACCTATCCGCCAAGCCATCGGGTATTAGCCGATCAGATCGTACAAAATGGTGCTCTTATTTCTGAATTCCCCCCAGATACCGCTCCTCTAGCAGGATATTTTCCACGTCGTAATCGAATTATCAGCGGTATCAGTCAAGGGGTTTGTGTAATCGAAGCCGGGTTGTCGAGCGGGTCGCTGATAACGGCTGCCTTGGCTCTGGAACAAGCCAGGGAAGTCTTTGCAGTACCAGGCTCAATATTAAATCCGATGACTCGCGGTTGTCATTATTTGATTCAACAAGGCGCAAAATTAGTGACTTGTGTAGAGGATATTTTATCCGAGCTTAAGCATGGATCAAACCAATGGTGTATAATCCCCTCTAACCATCAGCCCGTTGAACTTGATTCACATTGCCACCAACTGTTACAGTGTGTGGGTTTTGAATCAACCCCAATGGACCTTCTGGTTCAGCGCAGTGGCTTTTCCATTGCTCAAGTGACAGAATGGATGGTTACACTGGAACTAAATGGTTATGTCAGTTCCTCTCCAGGTGGGTATCATCGTTTGCTTTAGGTCTTAAAAATGCAAAAGAAAGAAGCCTTATTACTATTACAAATGCTTCAAGAAGCAACTCAATGGTTGATGAGTTTAACTGAACCGGCTTTATCAGGTTTAAAAAAACCAGAGCAAAAATCATTAAGGATTTTTACAGAAGATGAGTGCGAGTCACTTAGTTATGCGGGTAGAAAGCTAATCCTGAACTTAGAGCAGCAGGGTATCGTTAGTCCCGAGTTAAGAGAACGCATTATTCATCATGCTATGCAATTGCAAATGAAAAATATTGATCAAGAAATCATAGAATGTATCACTCGAATTATTCTTACGCGTCAACCGGAAGGAGCAGAAGCATTGAGTCGAATGGAATTACTGATTGCCAAAACCGATAACTTAACGGTTCATTGAGGTTTGCATGAGTCAGTATGTGGTTGTTGTTGAATCTCCGGCTAAAGCCAAGACTATTGAAAAATACTTGGGCAAGCAGTTCAAAGTTATGGCTTCCTATGGTCATGTTCGTGATTTAGTTCCTAAAGAAGGTGCGGTTGACCCGGAACATGATTTTGCCATGAAGTATCAGCCTATTGAACGTAATAGCAAACATGTTGAAGCTATCGCTAAAGCAGTCAAAAGTTCAGAAGGTATTTATTTAGCTCCTGACCCGGATCGAGAAGGGGAGGCCATTGCCTGGCATGTTTTAGAATTACTGCAGCAACGAGGGGTTATTGGAGATAAGCCGGTATCCAGAGTAGTTTTCCATGAAATCACCAAATCCTCGATAAAGAACGCTGTAGAACATCCACGGCAAATTTCTTTAGATTTGGTCAATGCTCAACAAGCACGAAGGGCATTGGATTATCTGGTCGGTTTTAACTTATCGCCGCTACTTTGGCGTAAAATACGCCCTGGGCTATCAGCAGGCAGAGTCCAGAGCCCTGCCTTACGTATGATTGTTGAGCGAGAAGAAGAAATTCAGAACTTTATCAGCCGGGAATATTGGAGTATTCATGCTAATCTGTTGGAACAAGAGCATTCATTCACCAGTCATCTAATTGAATATCAAGGCAAAAAGTTAGAACAATTCAGCGTCACCGACCAAAAAACAGCAGATGCCATTACTACGCATTTGACACAAGTAGCTCAAGGTAAGTTACTGGTCACTAAAGTCACCAAAAAAGCACGGAAAAAACATCCTGCAGCCCCGTTTATCACCTCAACTTTACAACAGGAAGCCGCTCGTAAATTGGGATTTACTGCTCAAAGAACTATGCAAATTGCTCAACAGCTCTATGAAGGGATTGAATTGGGCGAAGAAGGTTCAGTCGGTCTAATCAGTTATATGCGAACCGATTCGGTTTCTCTAGCATGGGAAGCGGTCAATGAAATAAGAGATTATATCGCGCAACGTTTTGGCCCAGATTTTGTGCCGGAAAAACCCCGTCTTTATAAATCCAAATCTAAAAATGCTCAGGAAGCTCACGAAGCCATCCGGCCCACTTCCGTGCTACGTGAACCCGACCAAATGAAAAAATTTCTGACCTCAGAACAGCTTAAGTTATATACATTGATTTGGAAACGCACGGTAGCATGTCAAATGATTGACGCCTCCATTGAAACTATTTCTGTTGATTTGGCTGCAGGCCAAGAGGGTTTATTCAGAGCCACCGGCTCAACCATCACCGACCCAGGTTTTATCAATGTCTATCAAGAAGGCTGGGATGATAAAAAGAAAGAGGAAGAGGATATGGATAAAATACTTCCTCCGCTTCGGGCGCAGCAATGGGTAACATTAAAGAATATCCTTGGAGAACAACACTTTACTGAGCCGCCGCCACGTTATACCGAAGCCACTTTGGTTAAAGGATTGGAAGAGCGGGATATTGGCCGGCCTTCTACTTACGCCAGTATCATTGCTACTTTAAAAAATCGTGAATACGTTAATTTAGAAAATAAACGTTTTATTCCTACTGATGTCGGCAAAGTAGTCAATCGATTTTTAACACAATATTTTACTCAATACGTCGATTATGATTTTACCGCTCGATTAGAAGATGATTTAGATGATATTGCCAAAGGCGACCAAATATGGGTGCCAGTTTTAAAAAAATTTTGGGGTCCATTTAAAAATTTAGTGGATGAAACTCAACATTCTGTCAAAAGAAGCGACGTGACCCAAGAGAAAACTGATGAAAAATGTCCTGATTGTGGTCATCCTTTAGTAATTCGCTTAGGGAAACGAGGCCGTTTTTTTGGATGTAGCCATTTTCCGGATTGTAAGTATACTCGTAACTTAAGCGATGCTGCTGCCGCTCCTAGTGAACAGATCGTACCAGATAAAAAATGTCCGAATTGTCAGGGGAATCTTTTAATTAAACAAGGGCCTTACGGAAAATTTATTGGCTGTAGCAATTATCCTGAATGTAAATTCTTAGAGCCGATTGAAAAACCGAAAGACACCAAAGTAACCTGCCCTAAATGCACTAAAGGCCATATTTTGCAGAGAAAATCCCGCCGCGGCAAAGTATTTTTTTCATGTTCACGCTATCCCGAGTGTGCTTATGCGCTTTGGAACGAACCCGTAAATGAAGAGTGCCCGAATTGCCATTGGCCTATTTTAACGATTAAAGTCACAAAGAAAAAAGGGCGCGAAAAGCTTTGTCCGCAACCCAATTGCGGATTTCATGAATCATTACCCGAAGAATAAGCAAATAACCCATATGTTATCGATTTTAGAACCAATTAAACGGTCGTTGTGCTATAATGTACACATGCTAACACAAGAGGATAAAAATATGACTTCTATTACCATTACCGGGTTAAAGAAGAAAAAATCCAAATCTTACGAGTACTACATAGCGCGATGAAATGGCCTATTAGACTAAACGCCTTTGTCGAAGCGCAAACTTCGATCACTTTAATAGCATTTTAATAACCCGCCTCCTTCTGATGTCTAAAAGCAAGCACATATAATGAATCGGTTTTTACTTCATAACGATAAAGCGCTGTATAACCCGAATCTCCAAAAGGAATGATTAATTCTCGCCATTCTGGCAGGTCATCCAATGGTCTGCCTATTTCCGGTTCTGTTTGCAAAAGACTCAACGAATGCTTAATGGCTTGAGTAGCTCGTATTGCAGCGTGCGAATTTTTCTCTAGCAAAAAAAGTCGGCAGCGTTCTAATCCTCGTATTGCCTCTGCGGTTATCACTATTTGTGGCACTGGGGGGCCTCTTTTTCTTTATCGGTGCCCCAAGTATCTAGCCAGTCACAGACTTCTTGCTGAGTGAGATGAAAGCCGGTTTCTTGGAAATTTTTCCAGGATAATAAAGCTTCTTGCTTAAATTTTTCGCGTGCTTCTTCCCGGTCTACGTATTCTCGGATGGCTTCTCGCATAATCCAATGTGGAGACCGATGTTTACTTTCGCCCAAGCGGTCTAAACGTTCTTTAATATCCGAGTCGAGTTTGACCACTTTTGTAATGGTATGATGATGGGCAGACATCGTAT